>NZ_JBMIOP010000149.1:0-1603 GCF_049197365.1 Mycobacterium sp. THU-M104 | reverse complement strand
CGCGATGCCCCCGGACCAGCCGGACCGCCTACGCCTTGACCTCCGGGTCGTGCTTGCTTGGCGTCGTGCCATCCTTCCCACAAAAGAAGGTGTGCACGAAACTCGGGGTGGTTCATTCCGGCGATTGAATGGATTGAATGGTTTGTGCCTGCGGCCCCAACTCGGTCCGCATGGCGAACTCGTGGGCCTTCTTGTCGAACGCTCCCGGGTGGGCGGTGGCGCGCATCGCCGACTTGGTTGTCAGCACCACGTCGCGCGGGGCGGCCGCCGGGCCGGTGGCCAGGTCCCGCGCGGCGGCGACCGGATCGTCGGCGACGCTGAGCGCCAGCCCGTGGTGCACGGCGGCGTCGGCGTCGAAGCGCATGCCGAACAGGAGTGCCGCGCGGGCGGCCTGCGGACCCACCGCGCGCTGCAGCATCCTTGAAGGGGCTGCGTGAAGGATCCCTGGCGTCCCGGGGGGATTGGCGCTCGATGGCCTCGAGCACTAATTTCCCTAAGGTGATGTTTTCAGCTACTGGTGCAGTCGGGCGGTGGATCGCCCCCTTACTCACGGTCGCGACGGTTACCGGCACGGGTTTTCTCGGCCACCCGGTGCAGGTCGGTCCCGCCCCGGCGGTGCGCTTGGCCGATGACGCCAACCCGTTCGCCGGCATGCCCCTCTACGTCAATCCCGCCTCGGCGGCCATGCGCGCCGCGCAGCACGCCGATCCGCCGAGTCCCGAGCTCACGGCCATCGCCAACACGCCGCAGGCGTACTGGATCGTCCCGGGCTCGTCGGCGGCCACGGTCGCCAGGTACACCGGCGACGCGCAGGCTGCCGGGGCTCTCCCGGTGCTGACGCTGTACGGAATTCCCCATCGCGACTGCGGCAGCTTCGCCGCGGGGGGCTTCGGGACGGCCGACGCCTACCGCGCCTGGATCGACGGCATCGCCTCGGACGTGGGCGCGTCGCGCACGGCGATCATCCTCGAGCCGGATGCACTCGCCATGGCCGATTGCCTGTCTGCGGACCAACGCCAAGAGCGCTACGACTTGATCCGCTACGCCGTCGACACGCTGAGCCGCAATCCGGGCACGGCCGTGTACGTCGACGGCGGCCACCTGCGCTGGCACACTCCCGAGGACATGTCGGCCAGGCTCAACCAGGCCGGCGTCGGGCACGCGCGGGGCTTCAGCCTCAACACGGCCAACTTCTTCACCACGGAGGACGAAATCGGTTACGGCGAGGCGATTTCGGGGCTCACGAACGGTTCGCACTACGTGATCGACACCTCGCGCAACGGCGCCGGGCCGGCGCCCGACTCGAAGCTGAACTGGTGCAACCCCAGCGGCCGGGCGCTGGGCGCTGCGCCGACCGCGGCCACCGGTGGAGCGCACGCCGACGCCTACCTGTGGATCAAACGTCCCGGTGAATCCGACGGGACCTGCGACGAAGGCGACCCGCCAGCGGGCACGTTCGTGAACCAGTACGCCATCGACCTGGCCCGCAACGCGGGCCAGTAGCCCTGCACCGCCGGTGCCGAGTCGCTGCGCCAATGCGGGGAGCTCGCTGGCGATGACTCCTCCCGGTGGCCGAGGATCTCGGAGGCCAATTCGGCGAGCG
>NZ_JBMIOP010000147.1:0-32497 GCF_049197365.1 Mycobacterium sp. THU-M104 | reverse complement strand
TGGCAGCGCCGAAACGCGAAAAAAGTAGCGCTGAGCACAGTCTCGACGCCGCCAGCGCAGACTCGGCACCAGCGGCGTCTGGTAACAACCCCCGACGAACTTACGGGCGGGACCACTAAGCCGGCGGCATCAGGACCGTGTCGATCATGTACACCGTCGCGTTCGCCGTCGGCACGCCGCCGCACACCAGACCGGCATCGTTGACCTTGACGGCGTTACCCTGCCCTGTCACAGTCACGGCGCCTCCCTGCAGGGTCTTGTGGGAGCCTGCGACGCGGGTCGGATTCAACTGCCCCTGCACCACGTGGTAGATCAAGATGCTGGTCAGCAGCTTCGAATCCGTCTTCAGCTGGCCGATCGTCGACTCCGGCAGCTTGGCGAACGCGGCATCGGTCGGCGCGAAGACCGTGTACTGGCCGTTGTTCAGCGTGTCGACCAGGTTGACATCCGGATTCAGCTTGCCGGAAAGCGCCGCGGTCAACGTCGTCAACATCGGGTTGTTCGACGCGGCCGTGGCGACCGGGACCTCAGACATACCGTCTACCGATGCGGGGCCGCTGGGATTCGCCGCCGCGTAATCCGCGCATCCCGGACCCACCAGGTCGGCCGCTGCCGCGGTCGGGGCCGTGGTCACGGCAAGACCGATGAAGGTCGCTGCCGCGAAACCCGTCGCCAACTTTGAGGTGTTGCGTGCTTTCATGTGTCTGGCCTCCTACGTGTCGGCGACGGACAACCGCCGCCGGATTGCTACCGACACGAGTAGTTCGGAACCCGAGCCGGTGCGGACTGCCCACCGGAAAATCAATCGTGCCCTGGAGCAGAAGCCGCAGCGGTCACGGATTTTTTTTCCAGCGAGACCAAGCACCGCCCGACCTCGGCCGAGCGGTGCTTGGCGTGCGGGGTTTACTGGCTCGGAGGCATCAGCACCGTGTCGATCATGTACACCATCGCATTGGCGGTGTGAACGCCGCCGCAAACCAGACCGGCGTCGTTGACCTTGAGTGCGCTTCCCTGCCCTGTCACGGTCACGGTAGCGCCTTGCAGGGTCGGGTGGGTGCCGTCGACCATGTCCGGACTCTCCTGACCTTGCACCACATGGTAGGTCAGGATGCTCTTGAGCAAAGGAGCGTCGACCTTGAGTTTGTCGATGGTGGCGGCCGGCAGCTTGTCGAACGCGGCGTTGGTCGGCGCGAAGACTGTGTACTGACCATCGTTCAGCGTGTCGACCAGGTTGACATCGGGATTCAGTTTGCCGGAGAGCGCCGACGTCAGCGTGGTCAGCATCGGGTTGTTCGACGCGGCCGTGGCGACCGGGTCCTGGGCCATCCCGGCGACGGACCCGGGACCGCTGGGGTTTTCCTTGGCGTAGGCGGCGCAGCCGGTGCCGATCAGGCCGGCCGCAGGGTCGGCCATGGCCGATGTCGTTGCGGGCGCCGCCATGCCGGTCGGCGAGTTGTCGGTCGTCGACGACTCAGACGTCGACTTGTTGCTTGAACACGCAGAGAAGCCAACGACCGCAATCGTCGCAAGGCATGCCGCAGCGACTGTTCTGGCCCGAGCGTTCTTCATCGCGTTTGTACTCCTTCATCAGGGGCGGACTCGGGAACCGCCGTTCAACCGGACGCAGGTCATTCGGAGCCGCGGCACCCGTGGACGGGTGATCACAGTGGGCCGCTCAGCGCAGTGGCAACTCGGCCAGTATCGTCCCGGTCGGCTGGGCCGAGCCGGTACCGGGTTCGACGGTGAACGCCAAGGCTGTCGACGTTCCGAGGTTGGTCAGCGTCGCGGTGGTCGAGGGCGCCACCGCCGCTGCGCCCATCGTCCCTGCCGAGGTCGCACCCTTGGCACCCAGCAACCACATCTGATACACGGTGCCCGGGGACGGCGGCGGGACGTTGTTCATCACCAGCACACCCGCGTCGCGATCACGGGAGAACACCACCGTGGCCGTGCCGTCGGCGAGCGGGCGGGACACCGTTCGCACGTCGGGAGCGGCCAAGACTTGGGCGGCCACGGTCACGGGAGGGTGCGGCCGTACCAGCACGCCGGCACCGAAGGCGACCGCACCGACCACGATTGCCGCCGCCGCGGAAGCCAGAGCCGCCGTACGCCAACCTGACCGGCGCTTGCCGCGGGGTTGCGCCGTGGCCAGCGTGACGGCGCGCAGACGGGGCGGCGGCTCGACCGCGGTCGCTGCCGAGGCGATGGCCATCGTCTCGCGGATGGCACGGACTTCCGCGTCGAAGGCAACCGCCCATGGTCGCGGCGCGGCCGCGACACGCCGCTCGATGTCGGCTCGCTCCTGATCCGACACGGCGTCGAGCGCGTAAGACGCGGCCAGTTCGAGCAATTCGAATTCGATCGGTTCGGTCATCGCACGTCCAGACAGTTTCGCAGGCTCCGCAGCGCGTCGCGCATGCGCGACTTGATCGTCGACAGATTCGCGTTCAACCGCTGCGACACTTCCCTGTACGTCAATCCCTCGTAGTAAGCCAACCGGACGCACTGCCGCTGTATGTCGGTCAAAGCGTCCAGGCATGCGACCACGCGGCGATGTTCCTCGCCGGCGATCGCCGATTCGACGACGACATCGCCCGGCGGCTCGGCGCTGGACGCGATGTAGCGAGACTCCCGCCTGGTGAAGGCTTCCTCGGAGCGCACCCTGTCGACGGCGCGCCGGTGCGTCATGGTCAGCAGCCAGGCCAACGCCGAACCTTTGCCCGAGTCGTATTCCCCCGCCGTGCGCCACAGCTCGAAATAGACTTCCTGGGTCGTTTCCTCGCTGTAGCCCGGGTCACGCAGCACCCGCATCACCAGCCCGTACACGCGGCTCGCGGTGAGGTCGTAGACGGCGGCGAATGCGGCGCCGTCGTCGCGCGCGACCTGACGCAACAATGCGTCCAGCTCGTTGCCCGGCCGTGCACCACTCATCGAGGGGTAGCCTATGCGAGCCCTGCGAACGTCCGCCCGCATTCCCGCTCACACGCGCCGGTTTTGCCTCCACGCTGGTGATTCGAAGCTATTGGACAGCCGGACGAGCTATTGCCCGCGCCCTACTGTGATGTCGCGTTCCCGCCAGCGTTGTCGGCGGGGGGGTGTAACTGTGGAAGCGTGCACGAGGACTTCGAACGTTGCTATCGGGCCGTGCAGTCGAAGGACGCCCGGTTCGACGGCTGGTTCGTCACCGCCGTGCTCACGACCCGGATCTACTGCCGGCCCAGTTGCCCGGTGCGACCGCCCTTCGCCCGCAACGTCCGCTTCCTACCGACTTCGGCGGCCGCCCAGCAGGCGGGGTTCCGGGCCTGCAAGCGGTGCCGTCCCGACGCGTCGGCGGGATCCCCGGAATGGAACGTGCGCGGCGATCTGGTCGCCCGCGCCATGCGGCTCATCGCCGACGGCACCGTGGACCGCCACGGCGTCAGCGGCCTGGCGGCGCACCTGGGCTACACCGCCCGGCACGTGGAGCGGGCGTTGCGCGCCGAAGCGGGCGCCGGCCCGCTCGCGCTGGCCCGCGCGCAGCGGGCGCACACCGCGCGGCTGCTGCTCGAGACCACCGACCTGCCCATCGGCGACGTCGCCTTCGGCGCCGGCTTCTCGAGCATCCGTCAGTTCAACGACACCGTGCGCCTGGTCTTCGAAAGCGCGCCGACTGCGCTGCGCAGGAGCGCGGCGGCCCGACCCGAACCCGCGAGATCTGCCACCTCGTCCCCGGTGCCGGTGAACCTGCGGCTCCCGCTACGCACTCCGTTCGCGTATCAGGGCGTCTTCGGCCATCTCGCCGCCACCGCCGTACCGGGGTGCGAAGAGGTCTGCGCCGGCGCGTACCGGCGCAGCCTGCGGCTTCCGGCCGGCAACGCCGTCATCGCTCTCACACCCGCCGCCGACCATGTCCGCTGCCGGTTGGTCCTCGACGACTTCCGCGACCTTGCCACTGCGATCGCGCGCTGCCGGCGCCTGCTGGACCTTGATGCCGATCCCGAGGCGGTGGTCGACGCACTGGCCGACGACCCGACACTCGGCGCCATCGTCGCTCGGGCGCCGGGACAGCGCATTCCTCGCACGGTCGACGAAGCCGAACTGGCCGTGCGCGCGGTGTTGGGCCAACAGGTGTCCACCCAGGCGGCCCGAACCCTCGCCGGCAGGCTCGCTGCGGCCTACGGTCAGCCGGTCGAAGATCCCGAGGGGGCGTTGACCCACACGTTTCCTTCCGTCGAACAACTCGCCGAGATCGATCCAGCCCACCTCGCTGTTCCCGAGGCCCGGCGGCGCGCCCTGCACGCGCTGATCGGCGGCCTCGCCCGGGGCCGCATCGTGCTCGACGCCGGCAGTGACTGGGCTCGCACACGCGAACAGTTGCTGGCGCTGCCGGGAATCGGCCCGTGGACCGCCGAGGTGATCGCCATGCGCGCCCTCGGCGACCCCGACGCCTTTCCCGCCGGCGATCGCGGCCTGAGGCTCGCCGCCCTGCGCCTGGGCTTCGCCGCGGGCCGACGGGCTCTCGTCGAGCACAGCGCTCGTTGGCGTCCCTGGCGCTCGTATGCCACTCAACACCTGTGGACCACACTCCCGCATCCGGTAAACCATTGGGACGTGACATGATTCGCACCCGCGACGATGCACAGCGAAACGGTGAAGTAGCAGCAGTGGCGCCTCCCGCTTGCGGGGGAGAATCATGCATATGACCGAGTACCGCACCATCGACAGCCCGATCGGGCCCCTGACCCTGGCCGGGCACGGGTCGACGCTGACCAATCTGCGGATGGTCGACCAGACCCATGAGCCCAACCGAGCCGGCTGGACGCTCGACCCCGGGGCGTTCCACGACACTGTCGCGCAACTCGAGGCCTACTTCGCCGGGCAACTCGCCGACTTCGAGATCGATCTCGAACTCCAAGGTACCGAATTCCAGCGGCAAGTTTGGAAGGCGCTGTTGACGATTCCGTACGGGCAGACCCGTTCCTACGGACAAATCGCCGAACAGATCGGCACCCCCGGTTCGGCACGCGCAGTGGGGTTGGCCAACGGCCGCAACCCGATCGCGATCGTCGTGCCCTGCCACCGTGTCATCGGCGCCGGCGGCAGCCTCACCGGTTACGGCGGCGGACTGGAACGCAAACGCTTCCTGCTCGAATTGGAGAAACGGCGGACGTGCGCGGACTTGTCATTATTCGACTAGAAAACACAAAAATACCCCCGAATTCACGGGGGTATTTTTGTGTATGTTCGGCGGTGTCCTACTTTTCCACCCGAAAAGGGAAGTATCATCGGCGCTGACAGGCTTAGCTTCCGGGTTCGGAATGGGACCGGGCGTTTCCCTGTCGCTGTGGCCGCCGTAACTCTATTTATTTTGAATCAAGTGTTCTGGTGGGGGGTGCAGCGTTTGAAGATAGTGGTTGCGAGGTGTGTTGGTAAGTTTTCGGCCGGTTAGTGCCAGTTCCCTGCACTCATTGCTGAGCTTCCAGGTCTGACCTATCAAACCCGTGGTCTGCGGGGGGCCTTATCCCTCTAAAAGGGTGAGAAACCTGATCTTGGAGAAGGCTTCCCGCTTAGATGCTTTCAGCGGTTATCCTAGCCGAACGTGGCTATCCAGCCGTGCCCCTGGTGGGACAACTGGTAGACCAGAGGTTCGTCCGTCCCGGTCCTCTCGTACTAGGGACAGCACTCCTCAAGTTTCTGACGCGCGCGGCGGATAGAGACCGAACTGTCTCACGACGTTCTAAACCCAGCTCGCGTGCCGCTTTAATGGGCGAACAGCCCAACCCTTGGGACCTGCTCCAGCCCCAGGATGCGACGAGCCGACATCGAGGTGCCAAACCATCCCGTCGATATGGACTCTTGGGGAAGATCAGCCTGTTATCCCCGGGGTACCTTTTATCCGTTGAGCGACACCCCTTCCACTCGGGGGTGCCGGATCACTAATCCCGACTTTCGTCCCTGCTTGACTTGTAAGTCTCGCAGTCAAGCTCCCTTGTGCATTTACACTCAACACCTGATTGCCGTCCAGGTTGAGGGAACCTTTGGGCGCCTCCGTTACATTTTAGGAGGCAACCGCCCCAGTTAAACTACCCGCCAGGCACTGTCCGTGAACCGGATATACGGTTCGACGTTAGGTGTCCAATACGATCAGAGTGGTATTTCAACAACGACTCCGCCCCAACTGGCGTTGGAGTTTCACAGTCTCCCACCTATCCTACACAAAACGTACCGAACACCAATACCAAGTTGTAGTGAAGGTCCCGGGGTCTTTTCGTCCTGCCGCGCGTAACGAGCATCTTTACTCGTAGTGCAATTTCGCCGAGTCTATGGTTGAGACAGTTGAGAAGTCGTTACGCCATTCGTGCAGGTCGGAACTTACCCGACAAGGAATTTCGCTACCTTAGGATGGTTATAGTTACCACCGCCGTTTACTGGGGCTTAAATTCTCCGCTTCACCTTGCGGTTAACGGGTCCTCTTAACCTTCCAGCACCGGGCAGGCGTCAGTCCGTATACATCGTCTTGCGACTTCGCACGGACCTGTGTTTTTAGTAAACAGTCGCTTCTCACTGGTTTCTGCGACCGGTTTCCGCTCCCACCGCAAGGTGTTCACGGCATGCCGGTCCCCCTTCTCCCGAAGTTACGGGGGCATTTTGCCGAGTTCCTTAACCATAGTTATCTCGTACGCCTTGGTATTCTCTACCTGACCACCTGTGTCGGTTTGGGGTACGGGCCGTGCGTGTGCTCGCTAGAGGCTTTTCTTGGCAGCAGAGGATCACCGAATTCGCCTCAATCGGCTATGCATCACCTCTCAGGATCAATGAGCGACGGATTTGCCTATCACTCTCCCTACAGGTTTACCCCAGTATTACCACTGACTGGTACGGCTACCTTCCTGCGTCACCCCATTGCTTGACTACTACCAGCGAAGTTCCCACGCAGCCCCGCATCGCCACGCCCCCGAAGGGGAATGGTCATTACGGTTTTGGGTGGTTAGTACCGCTGATTCGTCAGGGACGCCCACACACGGGTACGGGAATATCAACCCGTTGTCCATCGACTACGCCTGTCGGCCTCGCCTTAGGTCCCGACTCACCCTGGGCGGACTGGCCTGGCCCAGGAACCCTTGGTCTTTCGGCGGGCAAGGTTCTCACTTGCCTAATCGCTACTCATGCCTGCATTCTCACTCCCCCACCCTCCACCACCGGTTACCCGGGGGCTTCGCTGAATGAGGGACGCTCCCCTACCCAACCTTACGGTTGCCGCGGCTTCGGCGGTGTGCTTGAGCCCCGCTACATTATCGGCGCACAATCACTTGACCAGTGAGCTATTACGCACTCTTTCAAGGGTGGCTGCTTCTAAGCCAACCTCCTGGTTGTCTCTGCGACTGCACATCCTTTTCCACTTAGCACACGCTTAGGGGCCTTAGCCGGCGATCTGGGCTGTTTCCCTCTCGACGTACGGAGCTTATCCCCCGCCGTCTCACTGCCACGCTATACACCACGGCATTCGGAGTTTGGCTGACGTCAGTAACCTTGTAGGGCCCATCGGCCATCCAGTAGCTCTACCTCCGTGGTGAAACACGTGACGCTGCACCTAAATGCATTTCGGGGAGAACCAGCTATCACGGAGTTTGATTGGCCTTTCACCCCTACCCACAACTCATCCCCTCAGTCTTCAACCTAAGTGGGTTCGGGCCTCCACGCGGTCTTACCCGCGCTTCACCCTGGCCATGGGTAGATCACTCCGCTTCGGGTCCAGAACACGCCACTCAATCGCCCTATTCAGACTCGCTTTCGCTGCGGCTACCCCACACGGGTTAACCTTGCGACGTGTCCCTGACTCGCAGGCTCATTCTTCAAAAGGCACGCCATCACCCCACGAGGAGGCTCTGACGGATTGTAGGCACACGGTTTCAGGTACTATTTCACTCCCCTCCCGGGGTACTTTTCACCATTCCCTCACGGTACTAATCCGCTATCGGTCATCGAGAAGTATTTAGGCTTACCGGGTGGTCCCGGCGGATTCACAGCAGATTTCACGGGCCCGCTGCTACTCGGGAGTTGATACTAGGTAGGTGACGGGTTTTCGCGTACCGGGCTCTCACCGTCTACGGCAGACCATCCCAGGCCACTTCCGCTAACCACGCCACTTTCTGACTACCTCTCAGCCAGGTAGAACTGAGACATATCATTCCCACAACCCCGCACACACAACCCCTACCCGGTTACACATGCGTGCGGTTTAGCCTGTTCCGCGTTCGCTCGCCACTACTAGCGGAATCACAATTGTTTTCTTCTCCTACGGGTACTGAGATGTTTCACTTCCCCGCGTTACCTCCCGCACCCTATATATTCAGATGCGGGTAACACGACATCACTCGTGCTGGGTTTCCCCATTCGGAAATCCTCGGATCAATGCTCGGTTGACAGCTCCCCGAGGCATATCGCAGCCTCCCACGTCCTTCATCGGCTCTCGATGCCAAGGCATCCACCATGCGCCCTTAAACACTTACTAACACACAAAAACAAGAAGAAATTACACAAAACGAATACGTCGCCATGAGCAACGCATCCGCTTAGATGCTCGCAACCACTATCCAGTAATCAAACACCACACCCCACCACCAAGATGGGGGGACACCACACGGACTGGCCGAGTGTTGTCTCAGGGCCCAATAGTGTGTCTGGCGATCAGTTGCTGTTGCGCACCCGGCCCCGTCCACTACAGACGAGAACCCCTCACGGCTTGCAACCCACTTGTTGGGCTGCTTTTCGTGGTGCTCCTTAGAAAGGAGGTGATCCAGCCGCACCTTCCGGTACGGCTACCTTGTTACGACTTCGTCCCAATCGCCGATCCCACCTTCGACAGCTCCCTCCCGAGGGTTAGGCCACTGGCTTCGGGTGTTACCGACTTTCATGACGTGACGGGCGGTGTGTACAAGGCCCGGGAACGTATTCACCGCAGCGTTGCTGATCTGCGATTACTAGCGACTCCGACTTCACGGGGTCGAGTTGCAGACCCCGATCCGAACTGAGACCGGCTTTAAAGGATTCGCTCCACCTTGCGGCATCGCAGCCCTTTGTACCGGCCATTGTAGCATGTGTGAAGCCCTGGACATAAGGGGCATGATGACTTGACGTCATCCCCACCTTCCTCCGAGTTGACCCCGGCAGTCTCTCACGAGTCCCCACCATTACGTGCTGGCAACATGAGACAAGGGTTGCGCTCGTTGCGGGACTTAACCCAACATCTCACGACACGAGCTGACGACAGCCATGCACCACCTGCACACAGGCCACAAGGGAACCGACATCTCTGCCGGCGTCCTGTGCATGTCAAACCCAGGTAAGGTTCTTCGCGTTGCATCGAATTAATCCACATGCTCCGCCGCTTGTGCGGGCCCCCGTCAATTCCTTTGAGTTTTAGCCTTGCGGCCGTACTCCCCAGGCGGGGTACTTAATGCGTTAGCTACGGCACGGATCCCAAGGAAGGAAACCCACACCTAGTACCCACCGTTTACGGCGTGGACTACCAGGGTATCTAATCCTGTTCGCTCCCCACGCTTTCGCTCCTCAGCGTCAGTTACTGCCCAGAGACCCGCCTTCGCCACCGGTGTTCCTCCTGATATCTGCGCATTCCACCGCTACACCAGGAATTCCAGTCTCCCCTGCAGTACTCTAGTCTGCCCGTATCGCCCGCACGCCGAGGGTTAAGCCCCCGGTTTTCACGAACAACGCGACAAACCACCTACGAGCTCTTTACGCCCAGTAATTCCGGACAACGCTCGCACCCTACGTATTACCGCGGCTGCTGGCACGTAGTTGGCCGGTGCTTCTTCTGCAGGTACCGTCACTTGCGCTTCGTCCCTGCTGAAAGAGGTTTACAACCCGAAGGCCGTCATCCCCCACGCGGCGTCGCTGCATCAGGCTTGCGCCCATTGTGCAATATTCCCCACTGCTGCCTCCCGTAGGAGTCTGGGCCGTATCTCAGTCCCAGTGTGGCCGGACACCCTCTCAGGCCGGCTACCCGTCGTCGCCTTGGTAGGCCATCACCCCACCAACAAGCTGATAGGCCGCGGGCCCATCCCACACCGCAAAAGCTTTCCACCTCGGGACATGCGTCCCGAGGTCATATCCGGTATTAGACCCGGTTTCCCAGGCTTATCCCGAAGTGCAGGGCAGATTACCCACGTGTTACTCACCCGTTCGCCACTCGAGTACCTCCGAAGAGGCCTTTCCGTTCGACTTGCATGTGTTAAGCACGCCGCCAGCGTTCGTCCTGAGCCAGGATCAAACTCTCCAAACAAAAACTCCTCGCGAACGAGGTGAATTCAAATCAGAGATACCTGACAAGACACCAAAATCTGGCGTCAAAAAACGACCATACCCACACACGGGGCGTGTAAGTATGGTCAAAAAAACAACAACAAACAAAAACACCAAACACACTATTGAGTTCTCAAACAACACTCTTGCTTGTCGCACCCGATCCGGGGCAACCCTGCCAGCTTAATACTAACTTGGCTCGAGAGTCAAGCCCCAGTTTCGGCCTTTTCAGTGGTCCCTTTCGGGGCGGCCGTGCCAGGTTAGTACAGATCAAGCAGGAGGGTCAAGCCCGGTTGTGGCCAACTTCGTTCTCTGGCCGCACCTTTGGGCGCTGACTCCGACTACTGTACCCGCTCGATCTCCGCTCCCAAAATCTGCAGGTTTTCCACGAACAACGGGTAGCCGCGGTCGATGTGGAAGACGTCGTGCACCTCGGTGTCGCCGTCGGCCACCAGCCCCGCCAGTACCAGGCCGGCGCCGGCGCGAATGTCCGAACACCACACCGGCGCGCTGGAAAGCTGCGGGAGACCCCGCACCACCGCGTGATGGCCGTCGGTGCGGGCATCGGCGCCGAGCCGGATCATCTCCTCGACGAAGCGGAAGCGTGCTTCGAAGACGTTTTCGGTGATCATTGAAGTACCGTCCGCGATCGACGCCAGGGCGATGGCCATCGGTTGCAGATCGGTCGGAAATCCCGGAAACGGCAATGTCGCGACGTTGATCGCCTTGGGACGTTCGTACTGGGCCACCCGGAAGCTGTCCTCGGTCTGGGTGACAGTGGCACCGGCGTCGTGCAACTTGTGCAGCACCAGTTGCAGGTGGGCGGGGTCGACGCCCGTTACCGAGATGTCTCCGCGGGTCATCGCCGCAGCGATACCCCAGGTCGCGGCCACGATGCGGTCGCCGATCACGCGGTGTTCGGTCGGGTACAGTCGCGGGACGCCCGTGATGGTCATCGTCGGTAAACCCGCACCCTCGACCTGCGCTCCCATCTGGTTCAGCATCATGCACAGATCGACCACGTCGGGTTCGCGCGCGGCGTTGTGAATCGTCGTCACACCATCGGCCATGACCGCGGCCATCAAGATGTTCTCAGTCGCTCCCACCGACGGGAATTCCAGCTGAATCTCCGCCCCGCGCAACGTCTCCGCCTGCGCGACCACGCACCCGTGCTCGATGTTGCACTGCGCGCCCAGCTGGCGTAGGCCCGCCTGGTGCATGTCCAGCGGACGCGATCCGATCGCGTCGCCGCCCGGAAGAGCGACCTTGGCGCGCTTGCAGCGTCCCACCAGCGGCCCCAACACGCAGACCGATGCCCGGAACTGCCGCACTGCGGCGAAGTCGGCGTCGTACTTCGGCTCGTCGGGCGAAGTGATGCGGGCGACGCCGCCGTCGAGCTCGACGGCGGCGCCCAGCCCACGCAGGACTTCCGCCATCAACGGCACGTCGAGGATGTCGGGGCAGTTGGTGATCGTGCTCGTGCCTTCGGCCAGCAGCGTAGCGGCCATGAGCTTGAGCACACTGTTCTTGGCCCCGCCCACGGCGACCTCGCCGGACAACCGGTTGCCACCGGTCACCACGAATCGCTCGGCCACCTGCAGTAGTCTAATGACGCCCTACGGGCTTGTCAGTCAGCCCGCTTGACGACGATCCGCTCCGCGGAGCGAAATGAGGTGGGCGCACCCCAGCCCCCAAGGGGCGAGGGGGGTGAGTCCAGCCATCGAGCCGAGCGGCCAAGCCGGGTACGGTTTTGTCATGGCGATTCACCTGACCCGCATCTATACCCGGACCGGCGACGACGGAACTACCGGTTTGAGCGATTTCTCGCGGGTCTCGAAAAACGACCCTCGCCTGGTGGCGTACGCCGACTGCGACGAGGCCAACTCCGCGATCGGTGTCGCGCTCGCACTCGGCCAGCCCGGCCAGGAGATCTGCGCCGTGCTACGCCAGATCCAGAACGACCTTTTCGACGCCGGTGCGGACTTGTCGACCCCGGTGGTTGCAAACCCCGAATACCCCCCACTGCGAGTCACCCCGCCCTACATCGACCGGCTCGAAAAGTGGTGTGACACATATAACGAGGCGTTGCCGGCATTGGACTCTTTTGTGCTACCGGGCGGTTCGCCGTTAGCTGCCCTTTTGCACGTCGCGCGAACCGCGGTGCGTCGGGCCGAGCGTTCGGCGTGGGCCGCCGTCGACGCCCACCGCGAAGCCGTCAGCGTCGTACCGGCGCAATACCTGAACCGGTTGTCGGACCTGCTGTTCATCCTGGCGCGGGTGGCCAACGGTGGCGCGGATGTGCTCTGGGAACCCGGCGGCGGCGCTCCGGCGCCGGGTTGACCTGAAGGCCTAAACGCTGCGGCGGCGGGCGCGAGGTGACGGCCGGGATTCCAGCCAGGACAGGAACGCGGTCAAAGCCCCTTTGTCCAGGGCGATTTCGTATCCAGACCTGCGGTCCTGGGTCGTGTCGCGCAACTCCAGAACGATGATCTCGTGGGTCATGATGTCGAACTCGTCGCCCCGCGGCGCGCGCCGTCCCACGATCTCCACTCCGCGCCGGGCCAGCCGCCGGTCCGGCCACAACCTTAGACTCGACAGCCGGTAGAACGCGGCTTCGCCGCCACGATAACGGATCACCCCGTGCCGCCAGCCATGCCCTCCCACTGCGGGAATGTCCCGCATGATCGCCGCAGTCCCGCCCTGGCGCAGCTTCCACAGCCGATAGCTCAGGGCGAGCACAGCCACGCCCAACACGACGACAAGCGCGACCATGAGCCCCATGGTCGCGCTCATCGGTCGCTAATCGATCGCGCCGACGGCGCGCAATCTGGCGCGGCCCCGTGCGGCGATACGAGGATCGTCGGACTCGGAATCCTGTCTGGCGGAGCTCTCGTCGATCTCCGATTCGAACGCCGCGGATTCGGCCAGAATGCTCACGCCCTCCTCGGTCACCGACAAGAATCCGCCGTCCACCGCAATCCGCAGATCGTCCGCGCCGTCCCGCTCCACGCGCACCACGGCGTCGTCGACCAACTGGGCCACCAGAGGGATGTGGTGAGGCAGGATGCCGATTTCTCCGACGGTGGTGCGGGTGAACAGGAACGTCGCCTCCCCGGACCAGATCTTCCGGTCGACGGCGACAATCTCCACGTTCAGTTCCGCCACCTCACACCGCCTTTCGCCTTGATGCCAGCAAGATTTCGATCACAGCTTGGCGCCGAGGCTCTCGGCCTTCTTGGCCAGGTCGTCGAGACCGCCGATCAGGAAGAACGCCTGCTCGGGGATGTGGTCGAACTCGCCCTTGGTCAGGCGGTCGAACGCATCGATGGTCTCCTTCAGCGGCACCGTCGAGCCCGGCTGTCCGGTGAACTGCTCGGCGGCCATCATGTTCTGCGAGAGGAACCGCTCGATGCGCCGGGCCCGGTTCACCAACTGCTTGTCTTCCTCGGACAGCTCGTCGATACCGAGGATGGCGATGATGTCCTGAAGGTCCTTGTAGCGCTGCAGCACCCGGATGACCTCCTGGGCCACGCGGTAGTGCTCCTCGCCGACGACACCAGGATCGAGGATCGTCGAGCTGGAGGCCAGCGGGTCGACCGCGGGGAAGATGCCCTTGGAGAAAACCGAACGGGACAGCTCGGTCGTGGCGTCCAAGTGCGCGAACGTCGTTGCCGGCGCAGGATCGGTGTAGTCGTCGGCGGGTACGTAGACCGCCTGCATCGACGTGATCGAACGCCCACGCGTCGAGGTGATGCGCTCCTGCAGTTCACCCATCTCGTCGGCCAGCGTCGGCTGGTAACCCACCGCCGACGGCATGCGGCCAAGGAGGGTCGACACCTCGGATCCGGCCTGGGTGAACCGGAAGATGTTGTCGATGAACAGCAGCACATCTTGGCCGGCCTCGTCGCGGAACCACTCCGCCATGGTCAGGGCGGACAGCGCCACCCGCATACGGGTGCCGGGCGGTTCGTCCATCTGGCCGAACACCAGTGCGGTGTCCTTGAGCACGTTGGCCTCTTGCAGCTCCACCCAGAGGTCGTTGCCCTCGCGGGTGCGCTCGCCCACACCGGCGAAAACCGAGGTGCCACCGAAGTTCCGCGCGATACGGTTGATCATCTCCTGGATGAGCACCGTCTTGCCGACGCCCGCGCCGCCGAACAGCGCGATCTTGCCGCCACGCACGTACGGAGTCAGCAGGTCGACGACCTTCAGGCCGGTCTCGAGCATCTCGGTGCGCGGTTCGAGCTCCTCGAACGCCGGGGGCTTGCGGTGGATCGACCAGTGCTCGAAGTCTTCCCCGTAACCCGGCTTGTCCAGGCATTGGCCCAGCACGTCGAAGACGTGACCCTTGACCTCTTGGCCGACCGGCACCGAGATCGGGTTACCGGTGTCGATGACCTCGACACCACGGACCAAGCCATCGGTGGGCTGCATCGAGATGGTGCGCACCAGGTTGTCACCCAAGTGGTGAGCGACCTCAAACGTCAGGGTCTTCGCGAGCTCCTCGTAAGTGATCTCGGCGTGCAGAGCGTTGAACAGCCCCGGCACCGAACCCCGCGGGAACTCGACGTCCACGACCGGCCCGGTGATCCGGACCACGCGGCCGTTGCTCTCGCTCTCGGTCGTTTTCGCGCTCTTGTGGGCAGTAACAGTCATATCTTTTCGCTTCCTCGTCGGGCCTACCTAGCGCGCGTCGGCGAGCGCATTTGCGCCACCGACGATTTCGCTGATTTCCTGGGTGATCTGTGCCTGCCGCTCGCGGTTCGCCATCAGCGTCAAGGCCTTGATCAGGTCGTCGGCGTTGTCGGTGGCCGACTTCATCGCCCGCTGGCGGGACGCCAGCTCCGATGCCGCGGCTTCGAGCAGCGCCTCGTACACACGGGTGGTCAGGTACCGCGGCAGCAGGGACTCGAAAAGCGTCGTCGCATCGGGCTCGAACGAATACAACGTGCGCACTTCGGGCTCTTCCTCGACGTACTCGATCACCATGGGGGCAATCCGGTGCGCCTCCGCCGATTGCGACAACATCGACTTGAACTCGCTGTAGACGATGTGCAGTTCGTCGACACCCTCGGTGTCACGATCGTTGCCGCCCTCGCCGCGGGCACCGAGCATGAACACGTCGACCAAAGCCCCGGCGATCTCGGCGGCGTCCTCGTACTGCGGCTGCTCGGAGAAACCCGTCCACCATTTGGCGATGTCCCAGTTTCGGAACTTGTAGTAGTTGAGAGCTTTACGGCCCACGGTGTAGAGCACCGGAGTCTTGCCTTCTTCTCTCAGCAGAGAAAACAGTTCTTCGGCGCGCCGGAAGATGCTCGCGTTGTAGGCACCACACAGGCCGCGGTCGGACGTCACCACGAGCACGCCCGCACGCGTGGGCTCTGGGCGCTCGACGAGCAGTGGATGATCCAGAGCGGCCTCAGCCGCCAACGTGGTCAGCATCGCCGTGATTTGGAAGGCATAAGGCCTGGCGGATTGGAGACGAGCCTGCGCCCGCCCGATGCGTGACGTGGCGATCAGCTCCTGGGCCTTGGTGATCTTTTTGATCGACCCAGCCGAGCGGATTCGCCCGCGCAACTCGCGAAGTGTGGCAGCCATTGGTTGCTACTTCTTCTCTTTCTTTGCCTTCTTCTCCGGCGCCGGCTTTTTCACCTTCACCGATTCCTTGCCCAGGTCCTCTTCGCTCATGGCACCGACGTGCTCGTCGGGTACCACCGACGCACCGCTTGTGGACCCGAAACTCTTCTTGAAATTCTTGATGACTTTCTCGAGCTTTTCGGCGGTCTCGTCGGAGAGCTTCTGGGTGTCGCGGATACTGCTGAGAATCTGCTCTTCGGACGCCCTGATGTGGTCCAGCAGTTCGGTCTCGAAGCGCCGGACATCCTCGACGGGTACCGAGTCCAGATGACCGCCGGTGCCGAGGAAGATCGAAACCACCTGTTCCTCGACGGGCATAGGTCGGTACTGCGGCTGCTTGAGCAGTTCCACCAGCCGGGCACCGCGATCCAACTGCGCCTTGGACGTGGCGTCCAGATCGGAAGCGAAGGCGGCAAATGCCTCCAACTCGCGGAACTGTGAGAGGTCCAGGCGGAGGCTTCCCGCCACCTCCTTCATGGCCTTGATCTGCGCTGCCCCACCGACCCGGGACACCGAAACGCCCACGTTGATCGCGGGACGTACCCCCTGATTGAACAGATCGGATTCCAGGAAGCACTGACCGTCGGTGATCGAGATGACGTTGGTGGGAATATAGGCCGAGATGTCATTGGCCTTCGTCTCGATGATCGGCAGGCCGGTCATCGAGCCCCCACCGAGTTCGTCGGAAAGCTTGGCGCAGCGCTCCAACATTCGCGAGTGCAGATAGAAAACGTCGCCCGGATAAGCCTCGCGGCCGGGCGGACGGCGCAGCAGCAGCGAGATCGCGCGGTAGGCCTCGGCCTGCTTGCTCAGGTCGTCGAAGACGATCAGCACGTGCTTGCCGTCATACATCCAGTGCTGGGCAATGGCCGAACCGGTAAAGGGCGCAAGCCATTTGAAACCGGCCGAATCGGACGCCGGCGCCGCGACGATCGTGGTGTAGTCCATCGCGCCACCCTCCTCCAGGGCACGGCGAACCGAGGCGATCGTGGTTCCCTTCTGCCCGATGGCGACGTACACGCACCGCACCTGCTTGCTGACGTCGCCGGTCTCCCAGTTCTGCCGCTGGTTGAGGATGGTGTCGACGCACACCGCGGTCTTTCCGGTCTTACGGTCGCCGATGATCAGCTGACGCTGGCCGCGGCCGATCGGAGTCATCGCGTCGATCGCCTTGATACCGGTCTGCAACGGTTCCTTGACGCTCTGCCGTTGCACCACCGACGGCGCCTGGATCTCCAGGGCACGACGCGTGTCCGTGTTGATGTCGCCCTGACCGTCGATCGGCTGGCCCAGCGGATTGACCACGCGCCCCATGAACGCGTCGCCGACGGGCACCGAAAGGACTTCGCCGGTGCGCTTGACCTGCTGGCCTTCTTGGATCTTTTCGAAGTCACCCAGGATCACCGCTCCGACACTGTGCTCGTCGAGGTTGAGGGCGACGCCGAGAACACCACCGGGGAACTCGAGCAGTTCCTGGGTCATGACGGACGGCAGTCCGTCGACGTGGGCGATGCCATCCCCTGCGTCGACGACAGTGCCGACCTCCTCGCGCGAGGTGTCGGAGCTGAAAGAGCCTACGTACTCTTCGATGGCGCCCTGAATGTCGTCAGCGGAGATTGTCAACTCGGCCATGGCTTTTCGTCTTTCTACTTCTGTTCGCGTGGGTCTTCGATGGGTCTGTGATGAATACTTCGTGTTCAGTCGGGCAACTGAGCCTCGGCTGCGGCCAGGCGCGAGGAGAGCGTTCCGTCGATCACCTCGTCGGCCACTGCGATCCGCAGCCCGCCCAGCAGTGCCGAGTCGATCCGCAGTTGCACGGACACCGGGTTTCCGTAGATGCGGCCGAGGACCTCGATGAGACGAGCGCGCTGGGCGCCGCTGAGCTCGGCTGCCGCGCCGACTTGCGCGACGACTTCGCCGCGGCGAGCCACCGCGACTTGAGCGAGGAACTGCACCGCCTCCTCGGCCGGCTGACCCCTCAGCAACTCGACCGTATGGGTCAGCAATGCTGACACGATCGGGTTGACGCTGCTGCTCGCGCCGCCAAGAACGCTGCGCAGCAGCTGAACTCGCTTCTCGGCCGGAACGACATAGTCACCCAGCAGGATGCCGAGGCGCGGCTGCGCGTCGAGGACCCGGGAGAAACGGAACAACTGTTCTTCGACTTCGCCGGTCTTGTCCTCACGTTCGGCAACCTCCAGCAAGGCTTGCCGCGACAGGTGCTCGATCCCATCGATCAGGTCCGCCTCGGCCGACCAACGCTCGCTGACCGCCGCGCGCAACACCTCGATCGTGGCGTCGCCGACCTTCCCCGACAACAACCGCTCGATCAACCGGACCTGCGGTCCCGAGTCTTCGACCGACAAGGTGAGGTAGCGGGTGACCACCATTTCACTGTCGAGCATCTTGGCCACCGCGACCAGCTCGCCGGCCAGCACGGACAGCCCGTCCTCGTCGAGATCCCCGATGACCGTGCCGAACCGCTCCAACAGGCCCCGCAGTGCCCGGCGGCTGGCCGCACGCATCTTGGTCAGCAGCGGGTACTGGATGTCGGCGGAGGCCGGAGCCATGGCGTCGAGCTCGTCGAGGAACCGGTCCACGGTGGCCGATCGCTGCGCCGCGTCGGCGACGTAGTTGCGCACCAGTTCGGTTGCGCCGCGCACCGATTCGTGGCCGAGCTCCAGCCGGAGCTGGCGGGCCAGCTGAGTCCTCAGCAGCTCGACCTGGCGGGTGCCCTGACCCGCGATGCGCTCGGCCTCCACCTCGGCCTGAACCCGAAATTGCTCGGTGATGCGTTTGGCGTCTGACTGAGCCTCTTCGATGACTCGCTTCGACTCCGACTTGGCATCTTCCACCGCCTTGCTGTGGGCGTTACTGGCCTCGCCGAGGCGATCTGCGGCGGTGTCTGCGTCACTCAGCTGCTGGCGCACCACATTCTGCCTGGCGGCCATGAGCTTGCGCACCGGGGGCACGACGTACCGCACCACCAGGAACACGATGACCGCGAACCCGACCAACTGTCCGATGAACGTCGACATGCGCGGTTACCGCCCGGACGATCCGGTCGGGGTGGCGACCACGCCGACGTCGACGCCGAGGATTCGGCTGGCCAATGTCGCCGACATGCCTGCCACATTGGAGCGCAGGTCCAGTTCCACGGCGTCCCTTTCCCGCTTCAATTGCTCTGCGGCCGTTTGCAATGTCGCCATCACCTGTTGCTCGGCACGGGCTCGCGCGTCCTCGACCACCTTACGGCCCTCGGCCCGCGCGCTGTCGCGGTGCGACGACGCCTCGATCCGGGCTTTGGTCAGCACTTCGTCGTAATCGGCCCGGGCGGCTTCGAACTGCTCGTTCGCCTTCTTGTTGTCGGCGAGGGTCTTGGCAACCATCGCGTCGCGCTCGCGCAACACCTTCAGAATCGGCGGTACGACAAATGTGCCGATGACAGCGAGGACGATCAGGAAGATGGCCAGTACGAAGAAAAAGGTGCCGTTGGGAATGAGGAAGTTGTTGCTCTTCCCTTCCTCCGCTGCCTGGCCGGCGGCCAGGACGAGAGTGCTTGCGTCGCCCATCACAGCGAATTAGGTGCCGACCGGGGTAGCGAAGACGAACAACGCCATGAACGCCAGATTGATGAAGTAGGCCGCCTCGACCAGACCGACGGTGATGAAGAACGGCGTGAACAACCGTCCCTGTGCTTCCGGTTGCCGGGCGATGCCCGAAACCAGCGCATTGCCGGCAATGCCATCACCGATGCCGGCACCGATCGCGCCGCCACCCATGATCAGGCCACCGCCGATGAGTGCGGCGGCAGCGACTTGGGGGTCCAGGGCCATTCTTTCCTCCTTTGAGTGGTGGCGATCTGGTAGTGGTCTACCAGGCGCCGATAGTGATGCGCGGATGAGCCGGATGCGTGGCGGTCTCAGTCATGGTGTTCTTCGACCTCCATCGCCTGGCTGAAATACAAGATGGTCAAGATGGCGAAGATGAACGCCTGGATCGCACCGACGAACAGATCGAACGCCTTCCAGATCGCGTTGGGTGCCCACATGATGTACGGCGGAAACAGTGCGATCAGCGCAACCAGGATGCCACCGGCGAAGATGTTGCCGAAAAGTCGGAGCGACAGGGAAATTGGCTTCGCGAGTTCTTCGACGAGGTTGATCGGCGCCAAGAAGGCCACGTGCCCCTTGAGCACCGCGATCGGGTGCCCGACGATGCCGCGACGCCAGATTCCCGCCACGTGGTAACAGACGAAGACGAACAGTGCCAATGCCAACACGTAGTTGATGTCCGCGGCGGCCGACTTGAGCAACTCGGTGGTATGCCCCGACGTGTCCGTGTACTGCAGCGGCAGCACCGACAGCCAGTTGGAGATCAGGATGAACACGAAGATCGCGACGGCGAGCGGTAGCACGAAGGGAGCGATCCGCATCCCGATTGCGGCCTCGACCTGGGCGCGCATCTGCTCGGTGATCGCCTCCCAGAACAACTGCACCCCGCTGGGCACGCCTGTCGCGGTGATCTTCGCGCGCAGGAAGAACGCCAGCCCGATCACGATCACCGCGGCGATCGCGGTCGAAAGGATGGTGTCGGTGTTGACGGTCATCCCCAGCCAGGTGGCGTGGGTGTGCTCTCCGACCTCGATCTGCGCATCCGCCAGGATCAGCCCGGTCATGTGCCGGTACCCCTTTCTTCCGGCCCCGCCGACGAGTCACCGGGCACCCCTGCACGCAGCTTCTTCCAGACCGGCACGGCGGTCGATATCACCAACAGCACCTGAAACAGGGCCAGCCCGAACATCACGCCCAGTCCAGCCGGCCGGAACACGTAGGCGATGATCAGCGCGATCACGGTCATGACGGCCAGCCGCGACGCCGAGTTGATCGCCATCGACCTTCTGAGCGGGTGATCCTGGGAGGTGATCGAATCAACCGAGCGACGCACCAACAATGCGTTGAGCAAACCCAGCAGCAGCCCTACACCGAAGAACACCCCAAGCATGAGATGACCCGAGAACGCAGCGGCCACAACCGCGACCGCGCTGATCCCGATGCTGATCACGAAAAGCCGAACGGGTCGGAAAGCAACAGAGGGAAACACCAACGGCGCGTCCTGCGCTGGCGTCGTCACTGCAGCACCTCAATCCCGAGTTAGTGGAGCGGGAAAGCCCCGAATGACTGTTCGGCGGCCCGCCGAGCTTACCGCAGTCATCACGATGGAATCCCCAAGGGGTGGCTCGCTGCATCCATCGTGAACCCGCGCGATCGGTAGGCGACCGGTGGGCCGGTGGACCGGCAACCCTCGAGGTCTCTCTGGGGTTCGGCCAGCACCGTACCACAGGACAGACGTGACTACTACTCCTTGTCGTAGCTGTCGTAGCTGTCGTAGCTGTCGTAGCTGTCGTGGCTGTCGTGGCTGTCGTGGCTGTCGTGGCTGTCGGGGCTGTCGTAGTCGGCGGGCCGGCGCAGCAGTGGGATCGCCGTCGCGACGCCGGCGACCACGATCGCGCCCAGCATCACCGCCCCGCTATCGCGGGGGTTGAAAAAAATCGTGCTTGCCGCGCCGAAGGCGACAATGCCCACCCACAGATAGATCAGCAGCACCACCCGGCGGTGCGAGTGACCGATCTGCAGCAACCGGTGGTGCAGGTGCATCTTGTCGGGGCTGAACGCGCTGCGACCCGCGCGGGTGCGCCGCACGATGGCCAGCAGCAGGTCCAGCATCGGAAAGAACATGACCGCGACCACCAGCAGGAAAGGCGACAGCAGAGCAAACACGTCACGGGCGCCGTAGGCGTTCTGCGAGACGGGGCCGGCGGCCGTCGTGGAAGCGGCGGCCAGCATCAGGCCGATCAGCATCGATCCGGAATCACCCATGAAGATTCTGGCCCGGTGGAAGTTGTGCGGCAGAAAGCCCAGGCAGGCGCCGGCGAGCACCACCGAGATGACAGCGGGCGGGTAGAACAGCACATCGCCACCGTGGTCGCGAAGCAGACCGACCGAGAACATGCAGATCGCCAGCGCCATGATCAAGCCCAGGCCGGCGGCCAACCCGTCCAGTCCGTCGACGAAGTTCATCGCGTTGACGACCGACACCGTCAGCGCCAGGGTCAGCAGGATCGACGAGGCCTGGTCCAGCACGACCGTGCCGACCCCGCCTATGGGTACGTACAGCACCGTCCAGGCGACACCCATGGTGACCAGCACGCTTGCCGCGGTGATCTGCCCAGCGAATTTCGTCAGGGCGTCCAGGCCCCAACGGTCGTCGATGAGACCGATCCCCATGATGACCGCGCCCGCGACCAGCACCGCGGGCATGCTGGTGGAATACACGAAGCCGCGGGTCAGCGCGGGAAGCTGGGAGGCCAGGAACACGGCAGCCAGGACGCCGACGAACATCGCCAGCCCACCCATCCGCGGAGTGGGCGTCACGTGCACATCCCGGTCGCGCGGATAGGCCACCGCCCCCAGCCGGGTCGCCAGCACCCGCACCGGTCCGGTCGCGAAGTAGGTGATGACCGCCGCCGTCAGGCCGACGACGGCGAGTTCACGCAGCGGAACGCCGGCACCGCGATCAGACACCGCGAGCAAACCACCGGCAAGGCTGGTCATGTCGCTGGACACCTCGAGACCGTACTGCACCGACCACGAGCGCCGAACACCGCCGCCGGGCCAAGTCCGGTTGTCGGCGCTACGCGGTCAGGGTTTCCGGGTCCAGGCCCAGCACCTCGGCGATCCGTTCTGAGCTCAGCGGTCCCGCGCGCAGAATCCGCGGGGCGGCCCCGGTGAGGTCGACGATCGTGGAGGCGGCCTGCTCCTGGGCGGCGCCTGCATCGAGGTAGACGTCAACGAGATCGCCGAGTTGGGCGCGCGCCTGGTCGGCGTCCACCGCCGGCGGCCGGCCGGACACGTTGGCGCTGGATACCGCCATGGGACCAACCTCGCGCAGCAACTCGAGGGCGACCGGATGCAACGGCATCCGCAGCATCACGGTCCCCCGTGCATCTCCGAGATCCCACTGCAACGAGGGGGCTTGCGTCACCACCAGGCTCAGTGCGCCCGGCCAGAACGCGCGGATCAGCTCGCGGGCCCCGTCGGGCATCGTGTAAACAAGTCCCTCGATGGTGTGCCAGGACCCGACGAGGACCCCGACGGGCATGTCCCGGCCCCGCCCCTTCGCAGACAGCAGCGCCCCCACCGCGGCGCCGTTGAAGGCGTCTGCGCCGAGTCCGTAGACGGTGTCGGTCGGCATCACGACCAGTCGGCCACCCTTGAGCGCGCCCACCGCCGAAGCGATCCCCCGCGCACGCTGCTCGGGGTCGGCACAGCTGAACACGTCAGTCATGGGCGCCGCTTCTCCTCATCGCTGCGCTCTGCATCGTCACGACGCGAGTCATGGGCGCCGCTTCTCCTCATCGCTGCGCTCTGCATCGTCACGACGCGAGTCATGGGCGCCGCTTCGGCGGGCAGTCACGAACCTAGGCCGGCCCGCCAGATCGCGGCGACACTGGACGTCGTCGAAAAGTCCAGTGTCCTGCACCAATTGGGCGGTCCGCGCCGCGGTGGTGTCATCGTGTTCGACGGCGAACAGGCCGCCCGGGCGCAGCCAACGCCCGGATAGTGCCACCACGGGGGCGATCACCGCCATCCCGTCCGGCCCGCCGAACACCGCATGGTGCGGATCATGTCGGACCACTTCGGGTTCCAGCAACGCATTGGAAACCGAGTCGTCGGGAACGTAGGGCGGGTTGGCCACGACCAGGTCGACGCCGCCGTCGAGTTCGGCAAGCAGCCCCGGGTTACCAGCCAGCTCAGAGACGTCGGCGTGCACGAGTTCCACGGCCGTGCCCTCGGCGTTGCGGCGCGCGTAGTCGAGTGCCGAAGCGGAGTCGTCGATGCCGATGATCCGGGCGTCGAGCCCGAGGCCGGCGCGGTGCCGGGCCAGCGCGACCGCCAGGGCACCGGATCCGGTGCACATATCGACGATGACGGGCCGCGCGCCGAGCGGCCGCGAAGTCGCCCATTCCAGCACCGCTTCGGTCTCCGGACGCGGGATGAACACACCCGGCCCGACCTGCAGAAAGAGCGGCCCGAATGCCGCCGTCCCGACCAAGTGCTGCAGCGGCACTCGCCGCGAGCGCGCGGCGAGGACGTCGCGATACCGCCGGAAGAATTCGTCGTCGGGCGTCTCCAGCAGACTCAGCCGGCCTCGGTCGGTGCCGGCCAGGTGGGCGGCCAGCTCCTCGGCGTCCCGACGCGCCGAATCGATCCCGGCGCCGGCGAGTAGCGCCGCCGCGGAGTCGATCGAGCGCCGTAGCCGAGTCGTCATGCCTGCTGCAGCCGTGACTGCTTGTCGGCGGCGCTCAGCGCGTCGAGGAGGGGATCCAGTTCGCCGTCGAGAACCTGATCGAGATTGTGCGCCTTGAAGCCGATCCGGTGGTCGGCGATCCGATTCTCCGGGAAGTTGTAGGTGCGGATGCGTTCGCTGCGGTCGACTGTGCGGATCTGGCTGGCCCGATCCGCCGACGCGTCGGCCATCGCCTGTTCCTCGGCGCTCGCCTGCAGGCGAGCGGCCAGCACCTGCATAGCACGGGCCTTGTTCTGCAGCTGCGAACGTTCATTCTGGCATGTGACGACGATCCCCGTGGGCAGGTGGGTGAGCCGCACCGCGGAGTCGGTCGTGTTGACGCCCTGGCCGCCCTTGCCCGACGACCGGTAGACGTCGACACGCAGATCCGACTCGTCGATCTGTACCTCGCCGACTTCTTCCGGCTCCGGATAGACCAGCACTCCGGCCGCCGAAGTATGAACGCGGCCTTGGGATTCCGTCACCGGGACCCTCTGCACGCGGTGCACTCCGCCTTCGAACTTCAACCGCGACCAGACCCCGTCGACGGTGTCACCCTTGCCGGAGATCGACAGGGTCGCATCCTTGTAGCCGCCCAGGTCCGAGAACGTCTCGTCCAGCACCGTCACCGTCCAGCCGTGCCGTTCGGCGTAGCGGACATACATCCTGGCCAGGTCGGCGGCGAACAACGCCGACTCCTCGCCACCCTCGCCGGATTTCACCTCGAGCAGAATGTCGTCGGCGTCATGGGGGTCGCGGGGCGCCAGCATGTCGGTGAGCTGGGTGTCCAACTCGGCCACCCGCGCTTCGAGAGCAGTGACCTCCTCGGCGAACGACGGGTCGTCGACGGCCAGTTCGCGTGCCGTCTCCAGATCGCCGCGGGCCGACGTCAGCTTGCGGTGGGTGGCGACGATAGGGGCCAGCCGGGCGAACCGGCGGCCGGCTTTGCGCGCCTCGCCGGGATTGCTGTGCAATTCCGGATCCGCCAGTAGATGCTCGAGCTCGGCATGTTCGGCGAGCAGCACATCGATCGCCTGGGTCGGCTGCGTCATGTCACACCTCCTTCGGCACGCTGTTCGGCGCAGACACGAACCGACGCCCGCCTGTGCGGGTCACGCACAGGCGGGCGTCGGTGAGACGGCTATTTGTCGGCCGCGCCGGCCTTGTCAGCTGCGCCCCTACGCTTGCCGTACCGCTTCTCGAAGCGGGCCACGCGGCCACCGCTGTCGAGGATCTTCTGCTTGCCCGTGTAGAACGGGTGGCACTGCGAGCAAACCTCGACAACGATGCGGCCGCCCGGCTTGGTGCTGCGGGTCTCGAACGTGTTGCCGCATCCGCACTGCACCGTGGTCGGCTCGTAGGCGGGGTGGATGTCAGTTTTCATGGGAGTCCTCTTCGGGTTGTCGAGCGTCGATTATGCCAGGTCGCCCGTTACCTCCCCAAAACCCCGCGGTGCATCGCGGCATTCCCGGAACACCGGGTTGTGTCGAGACATAAACCACGGCGACACCAATCGGCGTGTCGTGTCGATGGTTTATGTGTCGCGGGCGAACCGGGCGGTGATGCCGGTTTAGTCGTTGTCCATGGAGCCGGGCGTCGTCTTCGACACCTGCACCAGGAACTCGTAGTTGTTCTTCGTCTTGCGCAGCTGGCTCATCAGCAGGTCGATGGCCTGGTGGGAATCCAGACCCGACAGCACGCGCCGCAGCTTGTGCACGATCGCGAACTCGTCCGGCGAGAGCAGCAGCTCGTCCTTGCGCGTGCCCGACGGGTTCACGTCTACCGCGGGGAACACTCGCCGCTCGGAGATCTTGCGGTCCAGCTTGAGCTCGGCGTTGCCAGTGCCCTTGAACTCCTCGAAGATGACCGTGTCGCCCGTGGATCCCGTCTCGACCATCGCGGTGGCGATGATGGTCAGCGACCCGCCTTCCTCGATGTTGCGCGCGGCGCCCAGGAAGCGCTTCGGCGGGTACAGCGCGGTGGAGTCGACACCACCGGACAGGATCCGGCCCGAGGCGGGCGAGGCGTTGTTGTAGGCGCGCCCGAGACGGGTGATCGAGTCCAGCAGCACCACCACATCCTTGCCCTGCTCGACGAGACGCTTGGCGCGTTCGATCGCCAGCTCAGCGACCGAGGTGTGGTCCGATGGCGGGCGGTCGAACGTCGAGGCGATGACCTCGCCCTTGACCGAACGCGTCATGTCGGTGACCTCTTCGGGCCGCTCGTCGACGAGCACGACCATGAGGTGGCACTCGGGGTTGTTCTTGGTGATCGCATTGGCGATGTCCTGCAGGATGGTCGTCTTGCCCGCCTTGGGCGGCGAGACGATCAGCGCGCGCTGCCCCTTGCCGATCGGCATGATCAGGTCGATCACCCGTGTCGTCAGCCGCTCCGTCGTGGTTTCCAGGCGCAGCCGCTGATTCGGGTACAACGGCGTCAACTTGGAAAAATCAGGCCGCTTCTTGGCGTCTTCGACCGGACCGCCGTTTACGGTGTCCAGACGCACCAGCGGGTTGAATTTCTGCCGCTGGTTGGGCTGCTCGCCGTCGCGGGGCACGCGCACCGCGCCGGTCACCGCGTCGCCGCGGCGCAAACCGTTCTTGCGCACCATGTTCATCGAGACGTACACGTCGTGCGGACCGGCCAGGTACCCGGACGTGCGGACGAATGCGTAGTTGTCGAGGACGTCGAGGATTCCGGCCACGGGCTGGACGACGTCGTCCTCACGAAGCTCGGCGTCGGTGCCCTCGCCCGAACGCTCGCTTCGGCGCCTACGGTCCCGGAAGCGGCGTCCGCGCCGGCCCTGACGACCGTCGCCCTCGTCGTCCTGCTGGTTCGAGCCGCGCGACTGCTGGTTACCCGAGCCCTGCTGGTCATTGCCCTGGTCGCCACCGGCGTGCAGCCCGCGCTGGTCGGACTTGGTGTTCTGTTGACGCCCCTGGGTGTCGCGTTGGCGGCCTTGGGTGTTGTCGGCCGAGTCGTCCGCTTTGCCCTCGGCGTCAGCGGCGGCGCCGCGATCCTCGTCCAGGCCGCGGCTCTTGGACCCGGCGTCGCGTGAGGCGCCACGGCGTTCCCGGCGTGGCGCCTCGGTCTGCGAGCCATTCTGGTCGGCTTGGAGGGCCGGCGCCTCGCGGGTGGCGGGTTCGCGGTCGGATGCGTCTCCGGATTCACCGCTGTTCTCGGGAGCCGGCCCGCCAGCGGCGGATGTGCCGTTGGCCTTGACCCGATGTTCCTGGATTGCGGCGATCAGATCGTTCTTGCGCATTCCCGACGTGCCCTTCACGCCGACTTGGCTGGCCAGCGCGCGCAACTCTGGCAGCACCATCGTGGACAGTGACCCGCCCGACGCGGCGGCTTTGACGTCTGGCGCGTCATGGTTCCCGGAATTCGACAGGTGATCGTTCTCGGCGCTTTCGCCAGCCGTGATGAGTTCCGTATCAGTCACGGATTTCCTTTCTTCCCCCGCTGATCACGTCATAAGGGGGGTTCGTTGCGCACGTAGCACGAATTGCCGAGTGCGCCCAACCGTCGACTCTGCAACGGTGATCGCCGGGATCAGTGCCAGGATCGGCGTGAGAAACGGCGACCTCGTCCAGGAGAAGAATTGGTGGTGTCCTAGCGGCAAGGCAGTGTGGATGAAGATGCTGCGATTGCTGGACGCTGCTGAGGATAGTCCGCATTGTGGCCGGAAGCAAGCAAACCCCTCGGTCGCGCCGCGGATCAACCGGCGACCGCGACCCCCGGGCCCCAGCGAACTGCGCCCCCCACGGTCATCTCTGTGATGGTGAATCCGCTTGCAGCCCCGTACTCCAAGGCTTGCCGAGGTAGCTGCGCCTCTGTGCTGAGTGCGATCAGCGACGGACCAGCACCGGAAAGTGCCGCTGCCACATGATGACGCCGCAGGAGCCGCAGATATTCCGCCGAGGCGGGCATTGCCGGAGCACGTTGCGGTTGATGGAGCATGTCGTCGGTGGCCACCATCAGCAAATCCGGCCGTTCGGTCAGCGCGACCACCAGCAGCGCGGCTCGGCTGACGTTGAAGCTGGCGTCCTCGTGGCTGACGCGCGCGGGCAGCAACACCCGGGTCTCGGAGGTCAACGAGCGCACTTCGGGGATCGCGCAGAACAGCCGGATCTGCGGATGAAGCCGCAGCGGCACCGCCGAATAGGCGGGCGCAGTATTGGCGCGGTCCACCCACGAGACGACCGCGCCGCCCAGCACCGCGGCCGCGGCGTTGTCGGGGTGACCCTCGAACTCCGAGGCCAGCTGGATCAGCTGAGCATCCGTCAGCGGAGTCGAATCCGCCTGCGCGACAAGGCCGTTGGCTGCGGCGAGGCCGCCGACCACGGCCGCCGCCGAAGAGCCCAGACCGCGGGAGTGCGGGATGGCGTTACGGCAGCGGACCACCAGGCCCGGGGCGCCGACACCGGCGGCCTGCAGACCGCGTTGGACCGCGCGAAACACCAGGTGCTCGGGCCCACGCGGCAACGACTCGGCACCTTCCCCCTCGACCAGCACCCGCAGACCGGACTCCGCCGTCTCCACGACCACGTCGTCGCACAAACTCAACGCCAGACCGACGCTGTCGAAACCGGGACCCAGGTTGGCACTGGAAGCCGACACCACGGCGCTCGCCACCAAGCCCGCGGGCAGCATCTGAGTCACCGTCAGGCCAATCCCAACTTCTCGACGACGAGCACGGGATCCACGGGCAGCGGGGACACGGTCGGCATGCCGTTCAGCGCGGTGTCGGGATCCTTGAGCCCATTGCCCGTCACCGTACACACCACGGTCGACCCGCGGGCCACCCAGCCGTCCTCGACGGCCTTGAGCAACCCGGCGATGCTGGCCGCCGACGCCGGCTCGACGAAAACGCCTTCGGAGCGGGCCACCAGGTGGTAGGCGGCCAGGATCTCCTCGTCGGTGGCGGCCAGGAACCGGCCACCCGATTGCTGCTGCGCCTCGACGGCTGCCGCCCAGGATGCCGGTGCGCCGATGCGGATCGCGGTCGCGATGGTCTCGGGATGGCGCACCGGCTTGCCGAGCACCAGGGGCGCCGCGCCGGCGGCCTGGGTGCCCAGCATGCGGGGCAGCGCGTCGATCACGCCTTCCTGGTGGTACTCGCGGTAGCCCTTCCAGTAGGCGGTGATGTTCCCGGCGTTGCCGACGGGCAGCGAGTGGATGTCGGGTGCGCGGCCCAGCACGTCGACGATCTCGAAGGCCGCGGTCTTCTGGCCCTCGATGCGCACCGGATTGACCGAGTTGACCAGCGCGATCGTCGGGAAGTCGGCGGTCATCTTGCGGGCCAGCTCCAGGCAGTCGTCGAAGTTGCCGTCGATCTGGATGATCTTCGCGCCATGCATGACGGCCTGCGCGAGCTTGCCCATCGCGATCTTGCCCTGCGGGATCAGCACCGCGCAGGTGATGCCGGCGCGGGCGGCATACGCCGCCGCCGAGGCCGAGGTGTTCCCCGTCGAGGCGCACAACACGGCCTGCTGACCGCGGGCCACCGCGTCGGTCACCGCCATCGTCATGCCGCGGTCCTTGAAGGAGCCGGTCGGGTTGAGCCCCTCGACCTTGAGATGCACCGTGCAGCCGGTCAGCTCGGAGAGCCGGGGCGCGGCGATCAGCGGGGTGCCGCCCTCGAGCAGCGTGACCGGGGTCCAGTCGTCACCGACCGGCAGCCGGTCGCGGTAGGCGGCGATCAGCCCCGGCCACGGCACGTGGGTGGCCGACTGGGACGTGCGTGGAACGCTCATAGGCTGGTTCCTTCTAGTCGCAGCACGCTCGCCACCCTTTGCACGACGTCCAGATCGGCGAGCGCCTCCACGGTTTCCGACAGTGCGGCGTCGGTGGCACTGTGGGTGACCACCACGACGCGGGCCCCTACCCGTCGCCCGCCCCGGTCGGCCACGCCTTCCTGGCGGACTTCGGCGATGCTCACCTCGCGCTTGGCGAACTCCGCGGCCACCGTGGACAAGACACCGGGCTCGTCGGCCACGTCCATGCTGACGTAATAGCGGGTCGTGATCAAACCCATTGGGGCGATGGGAAGTTGGGCGTACCTGGATTCTTTGGGTCCCCTGCTGCCCAGCACCCGGTTACGAGCGGCCATCACGAGGTCACCGGTCACCGCCGACGCCGTCGGCGCCCCGCCCGCGCCCTGGCCGTAGAACATCAGCCGACCCGCGGCCGCGGCTTCGACCACCACGGCGTTGAAGGCCCCGTTGACGGTGGCCAGTGGATGCGACAGGGGCACCAGCGCCGGGTACACGCGTGCCGAGACGCGCTCCTGGCCGTCGTCACCCGTGACGCGCTCGCAGATGCACAGCAGCTTGATCGTGCAGCCCAGGGCCCGCGCGGAGGCGAAGTCGTCGGGGGTGATCTTGGTGATGCCCTCGCAGTACACGTCGTCGGCAGTCACTCGGGTGTGGAAGGCGATCGAAGCCAGGATCGCGGCCTTGGCTGCGGCGTCGTAGCCCTCCACGTCGGCGGTGGGATCGGCTTCGGCGTAACCCAGCGCGCTGGCGTCGGCCAGCGCGCTGCCGTAGTCGGCGCCGGTGCTGTCCATCTCGGACAGGATGTAGTTGGTGGTGCCGTTGACGATGCCGGCCACCCGCAGCACCGTGTCGCCGGCCAGCGACTGAGTCAGCGGGCGGATGACCGGGATGGCGCCCGCGACCGCAGCCTCGAAATACAGGTCGACGTTGGCGGTTTCGGCCGCCTGCGCCAGTTCGCCGGTGGAGGTCGACAGCAACGCCTTGTTCGCGGTGACGACGGACTTGCCGTGCTCGAGCGCGGTCAGGATCGCCTTGCGCGCCGGCTCGACCGGGCCCATCACCTCGACGACGATGTCGACGTCCTCGCGCGAGACGAGTTCTTCGACGTTGTCGGTGAGCAACTCGATGGGGACGCCGCGGTCGGCGGCCACCCGGCGCACGCCGATGCCGCGCAGCAGCAGAGGGGCGCCGATGCGGGCCGCGAGATCCTCGGCGCTGTCCCCGATGATGCGGACGACTTCGCTGCCGACGTTGCCCAACCCGAGTACCGCTACGCCGACTGGCTTTTCACCACCGGGCACAGGTCGTTCACCTCACTTCCAGACTCAGCAGATCGTCGACCGTCTCCCGGCGCAGGATCAGGCGGGCCCGCCCGGCGCGCACCGCGACCACGGCCGGCCGGCCGATCATGTTGTAGCGGCTCGAGAGCGAATAGCAATACGCCCCGGTCGCGGCCACCGCAAGCAGATCGCCGGGCTGCAGGTCGCCGGGCACCCAGGCGTCGCGCACGACGATATCACCGCTTTCACAGTGTTTCCCGACGATGCGGGCCTGCACCGCCGGGGCATCGCTGCCCCGCGAGACCAGCCGGGCGTCGTACTCGGCGCCGTAGAGCGCGGTGCGGATGTTGTCGCTCATACCGCCGTCGACGCTGACGTAGCGCCGGTTCGCCGTGGCGCTCACGTCGACGTCTTTGACCGTGCCGACCTCGTAGAGCGTGATGGTGCCCGGTCCGGAAATGGCCCGTCCGGGCTCGACCACCAGCCGGGGCGGGGGCAGGCCCACGGCCGCCGACTCGCTGCGCACGATGGCTTGGAGTTTGGCCGCCAGGTCGGCCACCAGTGGGGGGTCGTCGGGCGCCAGGTACGAAATGCCCAACCCGCCACCGAGATCCACCGTCGACAGCTGGGCTGTCTTCTCCGTACCGAATTCGGCGACGATCTCGCGCAGCACGCCGATGACGCGGTGTGCGGCGATCTCGAAGCCGGCGACGTCGAAGATCTGTGAGCCGATGTGGCTGTGCAACCCGACCAGCCGCAGGTGATCGGTGGCGAACACCCGCCGCACCGCGGCCATTGCCGCGCCGCTGGCCACCGAGAGCCCGAACTTCTGGTCCTCGTGGGCGGTGGAGATGAACTCGTGGGTGTGCGCCTCCACGCCGACGGTCAGGCGCACGAAGACGTCCTGGACGACGCCGGCGTCGGCCGCGACCGCGTCGAGACGCTCGATCTCGGTCATCGAGTCGACGACGACATGGCCTACACCGGCTTTCACCGCGTCGGTCAGTTCCTCGACCGATTTGTTGTTGCCGTGCAATGTGATTCGCCCAGGAGGGAAGTTCGCGTGCAGCGCCACGGCCAGCTCGCCGCCGGTGGACACGTCCAGGGACAGGCCCTCCTCGTCGACCCAGCGCGCGATCTCGCCGCACA
>NZ_JBMIOP010000123.1:0-2516 GCF_049197365.1 Mycobacterium sp. THU-M104 | reverse complement strand
ACTCCGGCCCCGCTGCGACGAAGGAGCTGGTGCAGGTGCTCGGCCAACGCGGCCGGCGTGGGATAGTCGAAGATCAGGGTGCGCGGCAAAGCCAACCCGACGTCGCTGCTGAGGCGATTGCGCAGCTCGACTCCGGTCATCGAGTCGAATCCGGAGTCTTGGAAGGCCCGTTCGGCGTCGATGTCTTCACCGGCAGGGTGCCCCAGGACAATCGCCGCATTCGCGCACACGAGTTCCACGAGCCGCCGACGCCGATCTTCGGCCGACAGCGCGTGCAGCCCATCGGCCGGCGTCGACTCCCGCGGTGGCGTCCCTCCTCGTCCGCCCAACCAAAATCGCCGCCTGGCAAAGCCGTACGTGGGCAACTCGACCAGCTGGACGCCCACGTCGGCAAACGCAGCGGCCCAGTCCACGGTGACGCCGCCAACGAACAGTCGCCCGGCAGCATCGAGGAAGGAGGCGATTTCGGAACGGTCCTTGGCCATCGTCACCACCGCGGTGGCGCGCTCGTTCGCCAGGGTCTGCTCCAGGGCCGCGCTCAAACCGCTCCCGGGGCCGACCTCAACGAAGACGCCGGCCCCCAGCGACTCGGCCAACTCGACGCCGTCGACGAAGCGCACCGGGCGACGCACATGTTCCACCCAGTAATCCGGCGAGCCGTACCCGTGACCGGCTAACTGACCAGTCACGTTGGATATCAGCGTAATTCGCGGTCGATTGGGCTCCAGGTCGGCCACCGCCGCACCGAAGTCCTCGATCATCGGCTCCATCAAGGCTGAATGAAACGCGTGCGACACCGCCAGCCGGCGCGCCCGTCGGCCACCCCGGGCCAATCGGTCGACCACGGCGTCCACCGCATCCGCGGCACCGGAGAGCACCACCGAGGCAGGACCGTTGACTGCAGCGATGCTCACGCCGTCGGCGAGGAAGGGGGCCACCTCCGACTCCGCTGCCGCCACCGCGATCATCACTCCGCCCTCGGGAAGCGCGGCCATCAAACGGCCCCGCGCCGCCACGATCTCGGATGCGTCCCGAAGCGACAGCACGCCGGCGACATAGGCCGCGGCGATCTCACCCACAGAATGCCCCATCACCAGATCGGGCACCACACCCCACGATTGCCACAACGCCGCCAATGCCACCTCGACGGCGAACAGTGCCGGCTGAGAAAACTCGGTGCTGTACAACAGGTCTGGGTCTTCTCCCCACATGACGTGCTTCAGCGGCAGCCGCATCCGGGCATCAAGCAGCTGTGCGGCGTCATCAAAGGCCTTGGCGAACAACGGAAACCGCCCGTATAGTTGGCGCCCCATAGCCAACCATTGTGCGCCCTGACCGGGAAAGACGAACGCCGTCTTGCCTACCGGCCGCGCCCGCCCCACGATGACGCCGGCCGCCGGTTCGCCGGCGGCCAAACCCGCCAGACCGGCCGTCAACTGCTCGCGACACGAACCCCACAGCACCGCCCGATGCTCGAAAATCGAACGCGTGGCGATCAACGACCACGCCACGTCGCAGGTCCGGAGCCCCGTCTGTGCCGACACATGCGCCAGCAACCGGCTCGCCTGGTTCACCAGCGCCGCCGACGAGCGCGCCGACAGCACCCACGGCGCAACCACGTCGACGCTGTTGACCAACGGGTTTCCCGAAGTCGGGGGCGCCTGCTCGACGATCACGTGCGCGTTCGTCCCACCCATCCCGAACGACGAGACCCCGGCCCGCCGCACGCCACGCGGCCATGGCAGCGGCGTCGTGTTGACCTGCAGCCCGAACGTCGGCAGGTCCAGCGTGGGGTGGGGTGCCGAATAGTTGAGGCTCGGCGGGATCACGGCGTTTTCGATCGCCAGCACGGTCTTCAGCAGGCCGGCGATCCCCGCGGCGGCGCCGGTGTGGCCGACGTTGGTCTTCACCGATCCCACCCGCAACGGCTCCTCGCGACGCCCCGCGAAAACCCCCCCCAGGGCGTTCGCCTCCACGGGATCGCCGACCGGGGTGCCCGTGCCGTGTGCCTCGACGTAGTGGATGTCGCCGGCGTCCAGTCCCGCCCGGGCCAGCGCGTCGCGGATGACGTCGGCTTCTCCGGGGACCGAGGGCACGGTCTGACCGGCGGCGGTGTGCCCGGCGTTGCCGACCGCACTGCCGCGGATGACGGCGCGGATGTGGTTCCCGTCGTCGAGGGCGGCGCGCAGCGGTTTGAGCAGCACGAGGCCGGCGCCTTGGCTTCGCACGTAACCGTCCGCGCGTGCGTCGAATGCGTAGGTGTGACCCGACGGTGAGACCGCACCGAACGCGGTTTCCAGCATTTCGGTCTCGTCCGCCAGGTTCAGGTGGACGCCGCCGGCAATCGCCAGCGCGGACTCACCGCGACGCACGCTCTCACAGGCCAGGTGCACGGCGACCAGCGACGACGACTGGCCGGTGTCGACGGTCAGGCTGGGGCCGCGCAACCCGAATGCATACGAGACCCGGTTGGCGATCATTCCCCGGGCGATACCGGCGAACGACTGATGATCGAG
>NZ_JBMIOP010000093.1:0-7598 GCF_049197365.1 Mycobacterium sp. THU-M104 | reverse complement strand
GACGGCGGGCACATCGCCGGCGGCGACGACGATGCGGGTGATCGGTGTGAGCGCCCGGAACAACGCCTCGACCTCCCCGTCATCGAGTGCGTCGAGCGCCGACAGGGACACCGTGTCCGTCGCCGCCTCGATGCGGCCTTTCAGGTCCCGGCCGGCGTCGGTGAGCGACCCGTCGCCGTCGAGCAGGCCCCGCTCAGCCAGCGCCTGCTCGTGGTGACGCCACGCCGCCTCGTCATAGTCGCGGACGCGGGCGATCACATCGCGCGGGATCCGCCCGGCCGCGGCGTGCAGCACGTTGGACTCGCGCCCGGAGATACCCGCGGCGGCCAGCACCGCGACGTGCGCGTCACCGCGCTGCTCGCGCAGCAGCGTCGTGGCGTGCCACAACGCGGCCAGCGGATCGTCCGGCCACGGTAAGGCGCGGTTCGCGGCGAACAGTGGCCGCCCGTCCAGCGGCGCCTGCCGCGCCGCCTTGCCTGCCAATTGCGCTGCCACCGTGGCATTTTCGTCCGCACTCAGCCCGTAGCGCCGCAGCGCCGCCACCGCGGATTCCTGGCGTGCGCGCAGCGCGGCCTGCGGGCCGGCGATCTCCCAGGCCGCGGGCAGGGCCTTGGCGACCCGCTCGGGGGCGAAGTTGTAGAACATCGCGGTCACCACCTCGGCCGGCACCGGGCCCAGCGGGGCCGAACGGGCGGCGAAATAGCCCATCCAGAAACCCCGGTAACCCAGCCCGTCCAACGCCGCCCGCGCTTCGGGCGCGAAGTACGTCACCGCGTGCACCGGCTCGAAACGGTCGAAGAAACGTCGCGCCAATTCCGGCTCTCTGGGCATGCCCGCAGTCAACCAGACGCGCCCTCCCGGCGAATCGACGCGTCCCTCAGCGATCCGCCGGCTCGTCGTCCTCGGCGTCGGCTGCGGTCAGCGGCATGGCCAGGTCTTCCAGCGACCGTTGTTCGGCCGCCACCCCCAGCCACAGTTCGACGAGGCCCGCAATCGCCATCACCGCCGCCCCGATGAGGAACGACCACATCACCTGCCCGCGCTGCCCGGAATCGATCATCTGGCCGAACAGCAACGGCCCGGTGATGCCGCCGATCGCCGTACCCATCGCATAGAAGAAAGCGATCGCCAGCGCCCTGGTCTCCATCGGGAAGATCTCGCTGACGGTCAGGTAGGCCGCGCTCGCACCCGCCGACGCCAGGAAGAACGCCGCCGCGAGCACCGCGATGAAGGTCCACACACCGCCGGTCCGGGTCACGAACAGCACGGCGAGCACAACCACGACGGCGGCGGAACCGATGTAGGACATCGTGATCATCGGTTTACGGCCGACGGAGTCGAAAAGGTGCCCCAGCAGCAGGGGGCCGAGAAAGTTGCTCAGCGCCCACACGACGAAGAACAGCGGCACCGTCCCGGAGGGGACTCCGTAGAACCCGCTCAACAACGTCCCCAGGTTGAACGTGACGCCGTTGTAGAGGAACGCCTGCCCGATGAACAACGCCAGTCCAAGGGCTGCGCGCCCCGGATACAGCGTGAAAGCCACCTTCGCGATCTCGGCAAACGAGATCGCCTTGCGCTGCAGCACTTTCAGCGGCCGACCTTCGGGTTCGGGAAGCGGTTCACCCGTCTCCCGCCGCACGTCCGCCTCGATGTCGCCGACAATTCGCTCGGCTTCCTGCTCGCGCCCGTGGATGAACAGCCAGCGTGGGCTTTCGGGGACGTTGCGCCGAACCAGCAGGACGAAGATGCCGAAGATCGCGCCGATCCCGAACGCAAGCCGCCAGCCGACGTCGACCGGGAAGTGGGAGGTGTCGAGAAGAACCAGCGCCCCGGCCGCTCCCGCGGCAGACCCGAGCCAGTAGGTGCCGTTGATCACGAGGTCCACGCGACCGCGCACCCGCGCGGGGATCAGTTCGTCGATCGCGGAGTTGATCGCGGCGTATTCGCCCCCGATGCCGGCGCCGGTGAAGAAGCGCGTGACGAAGAAATACCAGGGCGCGAAGGCGAATGCGGTCGCCACGGTGGAGATCAGGTAGAGCACCAGGGTCAGCATGAACAGGTTGCGCCGACCGAAGCGGTCGGTCAGGTGGCCGAAGAACAATGCGCCCACGCACGCCCCGGTGATGTAGATCGCGGCCGCCACACCGATCTGTGCGGCGTCCAGAGTGATGCCGCTGCCCTTTTCTGTGAGCCGGGCCGAGACGTTGCCGACCATGGTGACCTCGAGGCCGTCGAGAACCCAGACGCCGCCCAGACCGAGCACGACGCGCCAGTGGAACCGCGACCACGGGAGCCGGTCAAGGCGCGCCGGCACCTGGGTCGTGATCGTCCCGACCTGCGCACCTGTGCTCATCGTTGCTCCGTTCTGGGTCCGAGACCGGGTGGGCCACCGGCTGGCCGTCGCAAACTCAAGGTTCCCAAGTTACTGACCACGCACCCCTGCGGCGGCCTGCGGGGCATGCCGGGGCGGCCCGGCAGGACGGACATGGTGGATTCGGCTACCGTTTACCTACCGTCGTGGTCGACGCCGAGGCGTCGCACGCGCGTCCGGAGGCAGCCATGACGCACACCTGGGCAATCACCGCGAAGTGGTCGACGATCCCGATTGCGGCCCTGCTCTTCGCGGCCCCGGCCGCGGCCGGTCAGACCGACGACGCCTTCGTCGCGACGTTGGACAAGCGCAGGATCGTCTTCCCGAGCGACGACGCCGCAGTCGCGGAGGCCAGAAACGTGTGCGCCAAGCTCGACAAAGGCCAGACACCGGCGGGCCTGACACTGTCCCTCGCCAAAACAACGGCGCTGTCGGCCCGCGACGCCGGCTACTTCATCGGTGCTTCGGTGGCCTTCTATTGCCCGCAGCACAGGAGCGGCGCCGGAAGTGCGGTGCCCCCGCCCGGCAGGTGAGTCGAGCGCCCGGGGTCACAGGTCGCTCAGCCTCGCCTCCTCGAGATCCAGGCTGCGCTCGATGGCCCGCAACACCGTCGCGCTGATCCGGCCCTGCTGTCGCAAACCCACGACCATCGCCCGCTCCGCGGCGAGCATCCCCAGGCGCAGAACACGGTATTCGCCGGCCGGATAGCGCCGCTCCGCCGTGTCCCGGTCGGGTCCCTGCAGCCGGCGTGCCCTGGAGGTGTAGAGGCTGCGCAGTGACGCGACCGCCGCGTCGGACTCGTCGCGCGCCTCGGGCTGTTCGGCGAGCCAGTCGAGCGCGGCAGTGGCCGCCTGTAATCGGGCCTCCCGCTCCTGGTCGCGCCAATCCTGGCGCCCCACCCCGAGCCTGCGGAGCAGCATCGGCAAGCTCATGCCCTGCATGACAAGCGTCACGACGACAACCGACGCCGCGACCACGATCACCAGATCACGATGCGGGAACGGGGAACCGTCGCCGAGTTGCAACGGCGTGGCCATCGCCGCGGCCAGCGAAACGCCGCCGCGCATTCCGGCCCAGCCGATCACCGCCCGTTCCCGCCAGCTTGCTGGTTCGCCCGGATGTCGCCGCAGCCGCCTCAGCACCGGTCGCAGCAGCAGCTCCCACGCCAGGCGCGATCCCATGACCACGGCCAGCACCCCCGCGATGACCATCAACAGCGTCGAGGTGGGAACACCGGGAACTGGGCGAACCACCCGGACCAACTGCATACCGACCAGCGTGAACAACGCACCGTTGAGCAGGAACACCAGTACGTCCATGAACGCGAACGCCTGCAATCGCGCCCCGGGCGCAAACAGCCACCCGGAACGGGCACCGACATAGACCCCCGCCACGACGGTCGCCAGAATTCCCGACAAACCGGCCGCCTCTGCGAGCACATACGCCAGGTAGGGGGTAGCCAGGGACAGGGTGATCTCGAGCAAGGCCTGATCGAGCCGGCGGCGCAGACCGACCAGGACCCAGGCGATCACCAAGCCCAGCGCCGCGCCGCCCAGCGGCGCCACGAGAATTGTCTCCGCGATCTGCCCGGGCCGCACCACGCCCGCGGTCGCGGCAGTCACGGCCCCGACGTAGAGCACCAGCGCAGTGCCGTCGTTGATCAGTCCTTCGCCCTCGACAATGGTCACCAACCGCTCGGGCGCGTTGAGCCGGCGAAAGACCGCGGTGGCCGCGACCGTGTCAGTCGGCGCCACGACCGCTCCGGCTATCGCGGCGATGGTGATCGGCACGCCCGCGACACCGACCATCACCACCATCACTCCCGCCATGGTCACCAGGACCAGGCCCACGGCCAACAGTCCGATCGAGCCGGCATTGGCGCGCAGGTCTTCCGGAGCGATGAAGTACGCGGCGTAGTAGACCAGCGGCGGCAGGAAGACGTAGAAGACGACGGAGGGCGACAGTTCCGGCGTGGGCGTCCACGGCGACAGGCTCAGCAGCGCACCCAACCCGACCAGAACCACCGGGTAGGGCACCCCGAACCGCTCGGACAGCCACCCCGCCAACGCGATTGCCAGCGGAAGGCACAGCAACAGGAACATCACTTGTGAGGTCATCGGCCCGGTCCTCCCGAAGGTGCGTTTCGTCCGCGCCGCGATCGGCCGGCGGTCATGACCCGCAAGTCGGCGGCGGTCTCACGCAGATTCGCGCGCCGACGTCCCGCCGTCGACGGTCAGCACCAGGCCGCTGGTGCGGGTACCCGCCGCGAGGCACAGCGCGGCCTCGCCGACGTCCTCGGGGGTCCCCTCCAGCGGAGGCGGGCGGTCCTTTTGCATCTTCTCGCGCGTCTTCCGCACGAATTTGTCGACGGCTTCCGGGCTCAGCCCCGGGACCGACGATGCGAGGATGGGCGTCGGAACTCCTCCGGGTGCAAGGCAGTTCACGCTGATGTCCAGCGGCGCCAGTTCGGTGGCCACGCTGCGGCTGAAATGGATGACCGCGGCTTTGGAGGCCCGGTAGGTCATCACGCCGCCGCCGGCCTGCAGGCCCCCGATCGACGCCACGTTGATGATGCTGCCGCCGTCGTGATCGGCCATGTGGCGCGCCCGCCTGCTGGGTGCCGAGCATGACGCCCAGGACGTTGACCGCCATGACCTTGGCGAAGTCGCCGAGGTCGGCCTGCAGGAAGCTCCGGTGCATCTTGCTGGAGATGCCGGCGTTGTTGACCATCACGTCGAGGCCGCCGAAATGCCGCACCGCCGCGTCGATCACGGCGCTGATGTCCTCGGCGGACGAGACGTCGACGTGCTCGAACCGCGCGCGGTCACCGCACGCGTCGGCCAATTGCCGTCCAGCGTCGTCGATGTCGGCGATGACCACCGAGGCGCCGGCATCGAGGAACGTGCGCACGACGCCCAGGCCGAGCCCGGAGGCGCCGCCGGTGACGATGGCGACCTTGCCGTCCAACCGTGGGGTCATCAACCGGTCCTTTCGGGTTCGTGGCGAATCCTGCCAGTGTGCTACACGGGTTATTCGATGGGTTCGTCGCCCAGCACGGTGGAGCGCAGCATCTCCCGCGCCGAGTTCGGGTCATAGGGCGCCGCGTGGTGCAGCACGCCGCGGTTATCCCAGATGACGGTGTCGCCGACCGACCAGGCGTGGCTCTACACGATGCCGGGTTCGGTGGCGCGCGCGAGCAACTCGTCCAGCAGCGTCGTCCTTGATCGGGGTGCACCCGTCGATGTGCCAGTCGAAGGTCGCCTTCAGGTATTCCGCCGAGGAGTTCTTGGACCGGTCCAGCGTGATCGGGTAGATCCCGGCGACTGGGTGATGCCCATCGGAGGAGTGATCGACCTTGCCGAGGCGGCGGCAGAAACTCACCTGCGCGTGCGGATCGAGACGCAGACCCCGGAATACCAGCACGCCGTTGGCCTCCAGGGCATCGAGGACGGCGGCCCCGAGCGAGTCGCCGGAAGCCACGTCGGCCAATTCCAGCCCGACGACCTCGGCGCCGACGCGCTCGGTGAGCCTGTTGATGGTGAGGGTGCTCATGGTCGGTCCTTCCGTCGATCAGGGCGTGGGCTCTACGGTGCGGGTCATGACCGCGTCGGCGGCGCAGACGGGCGCGGGCTGGTGCATGATCTCCACCGACATGGCGACCATGACCAGCGAATAGATCAGGTGCAGCAGGTTGAGCGTGTCGTCCGGCAGACCATCGAGGGGGAACTTGTCGCAGTAGTCGATGGCCTCTTCCAGGCACGGGAAGAACGCGTCGTAGAACTCCCGCATCTGCGGCATCGTGCTGGACATCCGGGCGTTCCAGCGTTCCGTCTCGGTGGCCAGGCACCACGTCTGGGCGTACGGCTCCAGTTCGGCGAAGGCACTGGGCAGCAGGGCATCCGACATGCTCACACTCCCGCCGGTGCCGTTTGGCGGCGGTAGGCCTGATATTCAGCAACCCAGTCGACGACCACCTTGTGCAGGTGCCGCACCAGGATCTCCTGGTCGTTGAGCGGGAACTCATCGACGATGCCGTACTCCAATGCTGCCTGGGTGCCGCCGAGCATGCCCGCGTCCTGCAACGCGAACTCCTTGAGCACCACCGAGGCGACTTCGTGCTGAATGCGTTCCCGCACAAGGCGGGCCGGAGAGAAGCCGGAGAGAAGTAGGTAAAAATTGCTGATCCCCCAGGGTTCGATGCCGACGGGATTGAGCCCAGGGGGCAACTGACCGATGTCGGGGGTGCGCCACGGGCCGACCAGCCCGCTCTCGGTGGCCCGCTCGATCGGGTACATGTACTCGGGCGGCGACAGCCACCGGCGCCGACCCGCGGTGGACACCATCCGGTGCGGGCCGTCGAGTTGGAAGTGCCCGCAGGTGAATCCGGCGTTGGGGTCGCGCGCGCAGCGGCTGACCGGTCTGCTCGAGGACGGAAGGGCCGCCGCAGCGGACGGATTCGCCTCGTTCCGGCTCCCGCAGGTGCCCGGCTACCTCGACGCGATGACGGCCGTCGCGCTGCTCGGGCAGGTCACCGACCGCATCGAGATCGGCACCGCGGTCGTGCCCATCCAGACCCGGCACCCGCTCATCATGGCGCAACAGGCACTGACCACGCAGGCCGCGTGCACGGGCCGGTTCACGCTGGGAATCGGCCTGTCACACCATTGGATCGTCGTCGACCAGCTGGGGCTGCCCTACGAGCGGCCCGCCCGTCTGGTCGGCGACGCCCGGAGGGGATCGCGCTCGGCAACCAGATCGCCGGGTATGCCCTCGCGAACGCCAAACGCTGGGGCATCAACCACGTGATCTGGCGGCAACGGATCTACCCGGGCATCGGCACGGGGAGCTGGACGGCGGACTACGGCAACGAAACCCTCAACCACTACGACCACGTTCACATCGCCACCAATGGGGGCGGCTACCCCAGCGGGCACGAGATCTACTACATCGCGGCGATGAGCCCGCAGCCGCCGGCGTGATCGGCGTCTGCGAATCTCCGCATGCCACGAGCGTCGAACCGCCCCACCGGTGGTACGAAATCACCACCCAGGGTGAGAACGGGCGATCGGTCACGGCGTGGGGATATTCGGATGCCGGACCGTGGGGTTCCTGAGCCGGCGGTTGCTCATGGGTTCTCGCTGCGACTTCTGATGTTCAATCTGCCGGATCAGCTCGCGCTTTGCTTCGCCGAGGGCGCGGGTTAGGTCCGGGTTGTCAGCAACCGCTA
>NZ_JBMIOP010000085.1:0-9051 GCF_049197365.1 Mycobacterium sp. THU-M104 | reverse complement strand
ACACTGTTGCCGTGGTTCCAGGCGGGCGAGCCGGAATACGAGTTCGACAGGCCCTGCGAACCAGGACCGAACGAATGCGTAGTCATCAGTCCCCCTCCACCTGTACGGCGCCTCACCGAAGCGGGAGCCGACGTGAGATCCGTCACACGTAACGTTGCGTGACGGTGATCATAACCCTTTGCAGGCGTTCTGAAAAATGCTCCGGCCGACGGGCCGGAATCTTCGGGTGGCTATGACGCAGCGGACCGCTACGGGCTCGGCCCGTCGACGCCATGACGAGGTGGACCGGCGGTCATCCACAGCCGCGGCCCACTCCACGGGCAACAGCCAGTAGCTATGGGCCGTGCACGCGAGAGCAGACTGTGGATAAAGCTGTGGAAACTGTGGATAGCGAATCGTTGTCGGCGTCCCTGCGACGAAGCCGTGTGGGCGACGTCCGACCGGCCCCACCCGCACGCCTTAGGCTGGTCCGGTGATCCAGGTGTGTTCCCAGTGCGGCACTCGGTGGAACGTACGCGACCAACGGCGCGAATGGTGTCCTCGCTGTCGCGGCCCACTGCTGGGGCCCGAGTCGGGGCCGGTGCCGGGTTCGCCGGACCCCCGCTGGGGCACCGGCGGTGGCCCTTCGCCGTCCCGGGGGCCTGGCGCCCCCGGCTGGCAGCGCATGCGGCCGCAGCTGCCGCCGGGCTTCCGGTGGATCGCGGTGCGCCCGGGTGCCGCCCCGCCCCCGCGTTACCGACGGCGCTCCCGTGGCCCCACCCCGCGCTACTCCGTCATGCCGCGCTGGGGCCTGGCGGATCGGATCGACCAGGCTTTCGCGCCGGCCCCGACGCCGGCGAAGACGGGGCCAACGGCAGCGTTGGTGCGCACCACGCTGTTCGTGAGCGTGCTGATGCTCGGCCTCGCGGCCCTGGTCTACGTCGTGCGCTACGTGCTGTTGGTGATCAACCGCAACACGCTGCTCAACTCGGTGGTGGCACTGGCCGCGCAGTGGCTCGGGATCCTGGCCAGCGTTACGGCATTCGCGACGGTGATCGCGTGCGCAGTGACCGCGATCCGGTGGCTGATCGCGCGGCGCGCCGCGGTGTTTGCGCATCACGGACTGCCGGAACCGCGCTCGGTCCGGAGCCTTTGGGCCGGCTGCGTGATGCCGCTGGGCAACGTGGTGTGGGCTCCGGTGTACGTCATCGAGTTGGCCGTCGTCGAAGGCCACTACGCCCGGCTGCGCAGGCCGATCCTGCAATGGTGGATCGCGTGGGTGTTCAGCTATGCGGTGTGGATCTCGGCGATCGCCACCAGCTTCGCCACCGACGCCCAGGGCATCGCCAACAACACGGTCATGATGGTGTTGACGTACCTTCTCGCGGCCGTGACCGTGGCCGCGCTCTCCCGGGTCTTCGAGGGTTTCGAACGCAAGCCGGTGCAACGCCCCGCGCATCGCTGGGTGGCGGTCGGCGCGGACCAGCCGGACCTGCCCCCGGCACGCGAATCCGCCGGCCCTGTTGAGTTGCAGGGGCGGGAACCGGCAGCATAGTGGGATGACGTGGGCGGATGAGGTGCTCGCCGGGCATCCCTTTGTGGTCGCCCACCGGGGTGCCTCGGCCGGTCGGCCCGAGCACACGCTGGCCGCCTACGACCTCGCACTCAAGGAGGGCGCCGACGGCGTGGAATGCGATGTGCGGCTCACCCGCGACGGCCACCTGGTGTGTGTGCACGACCGCCGGCTGGACCGCACCTCCACGGGCGCCGGTTTGGTGAGCACGATGACGCTGGCCGAGTTGCGCGAGTACGAGTACGGCGCGTGGCACGAGAGCTGGCGCGCGGACGGCACGCACGGCGACACCGGCCTGCTGACGTTGGATTCGCTCGTGTCGGTCGTCCTGGACTGGCACCGGCCGGTCAAGCTCTTCATCGAGACCAAGCATCCGGTGCGGTACGGCTCGCTGGTGGAAAGCAAGCTTCTGGCGCTGCTACACCGCTTCGGTATCGCCGCCCCGGCATCCGCCGACCGCTCGCGCGCCGTGGTGATGTCGTTTTCGGCGGCGGCGGTGTGGCGAATCCGCCGCGCGGCGCCGCTGTTGCCGACGGTGCTGCTCGGCAATACGGCTCGCTACCTGACCAGCAGCGCGGTCACGGCTGTCGGAGCTACCGCCGTCGGGCCGTCGCTGGCGACCTTGAAGGACTATCCGAAACTGGTTGACCGCGCCGCTGCGCAGGGCAGGGCGGTGTACTGCTGGAGCGTCGACGAGTACCCGGACATCGACTTCTGCCGGGACATCGGGGTGGCCTGGCTCGCGACGAACCATCCGGGCCGCACCAAGGCGTGGCTGCAGAACGGCCGCACGGACGGTCTGGACGGGGGCCGGCCGCCGGCGACAGGTGGCGTGCCCGGTTAGCCGCGGTCGGCGCCCTCAGGGCTGTCCGTCGAGGTCGGCGGGTACCGGCGCGTCGGAGGCCAGCGCGTCGAACAGCTGGGAGGCCGCATCGTGGTCCCAGACCACGACCGAACCGGCTTCGGCGCTGGCGAACCGGCCGATCGGGACGGTGATCGTGGTGGGGTGTCCGTGCAGCGTCCAGCCGAGCCGGGCCAGATCCCACATGTGGTCGGCGCGGCCGACAGTCAGGGCGCCGGCGACTGCGTGCGGCACCGAGTACCACCGCCACGGGTTCACCCAGACACCCGGATCGGCGGCGCGGCGCAGCAACGACGACATGAACTCCCGCTGGTTGACCATCCGGTCCAGGTCCGCCCGTGGTGTGCCTCGGGTCCTGACGTAGCCGAGCGCCCCGCGGCCGTCGAGGGTCTGGCAGCCGGCCGGCAGGGCGATGCCGGCCAGCGGGTCGTCGACCGGGGCTTGCGGGCACACTCTCACCCCGCCGAGCGCGTCGACCAGGTCGGCGAATCCCCCGAAGCCGATCTCGGCGTAGTGGTCCAGGCGCAGCCCGGTGGCCTGCTCCACCGTCCGGGTCAGCAGGGCTGCTCCGCCGATCGAGAATGCGGCGTTGATCTTGTCCCTGCCGTGGCCCGGGATCGGCACGTAGGAGTCGCGGGGAAGCGACACCATCGTGGCCGCAGCGGGTTTCGACAACGCGGGAAGGTGTACCAGCAGGATGGTGTCGGTGCGACCGGTGCCGATGTCGCCGCCGGTGGACAACTCCCGCTGCTGCGCCGCGGTGAGTCCCTGGCGGCTGTCCGAACCGACGAGAAGCCAGTTGGTGCCACGGCCGGGGCCGGGGCGGTCGGGATAGGCGTTCAGGGCCGGCGTGCGATGCAAGGCAGTGTCCAGCCACGCGGCTCCGCCGACGACGGCGGCGCCGGCGATCAGCACGGCCGCCGGCAGGCTGAGGGCGATCGCCCGCACCCAGCGGCGCCCGGCGCGCCCGCGCGGAGCCCGGTGCGGCGCTTCAGGCCGGGGCGCGGGAACCGGTGGGGCCGGCGCGCGGGGAGCACCGCGGCGCGCGGCAGCGCGCGAGGGTGCCGGTTGACGGCGGATGACCGGGGACGGCTCCGCGCGGGTGTCCGGCGATGTCCGGGGACGTTCCGGTGATCGGTCGCCGTTCACCTACGCCAATTTAGCGGCGGGCGCGCAGCCCGTTGGCGAACGGGCAACCCATCAGCGCCCGGATTGCCCGGCCGAGTCCCGGCATGTCGCGCACCGGTTGGTGGAAGGACAACCGGACGTCGCGGTCGCCGCCGTCGGCTTCGATACGGAACCTGATGCCGTACCGGTCCAGCCCGAGAGGGCGGACCTGGCCGCGGCGCAGTGGTGCCGGCAGCCGGGACACCAGCCGGGCGACGATGTCGTTGTGCGCGGTGTCCAGATGCCACAGCAACGTCGATTCGATACCGCAGAACGGGTCGGGCCGGGCGGCGAGCAGGTCGTCCACACCGACGGCCTCGGCGCCGGTGGCGTCGGCGACCACCACCGAGGCGATCTCGAGCCGCAACAGCGCGTAGGGGGAGTCCGCACTGCACCGCCGTGACCTGGGTGTGTGCACGTCCAGCAGCGCGGGATGGGGATCCTCGGAGGCGATCTCGTCGAGCAGGCCGGTGACGGCGCACGACGGTACACTGCGCACCCGGCCACGCACCCAGACCAGCGACCGGACCGGTTCCCGCAGCGGCAGCGGCGCGTAGTCGGTGAGCTCCAGCACGGCCTGGGATCCGCAGATGCCACGGCCGGGAGCTCCACCCCGGCCGGCCGCAACGGCCACGGCGAAGGACCCGTCCGGCAGCAGGTGGTGCACGGGCGTGGCGAACGGGACCTCGTTCGCTCTGCCGCTCTCCAGGGCGAGCTGCACGCCGCCGGCCCGGGCGCACGCGCTGCGGATCCGTTCGGCGGTCGTCGGCGCGGCGCCAGGTAACGGTGACATCCAACCTCCTTAGGTAAGCCTAAGTTAACTTAGCGGGGAGGACGCCGCAAGGTCAGCGGGCGAGCTGCCGTTAGGGTTTGGGTGTGGTGCGTATCGCATACCTCGGCCCCGAAGGCACGTTCACCGAGGCCGCGCTGCTGCAGATGACGGTGGCCGGCCTGGTTCCCGAGCAACAACTCGACGGGATGACGCGGCTCCCCATGGACAGCACGCCCGCCACGCTGGACGCCGTCCGCGCCGGCACGGCCCAGTTCGCCTGCGTGCCGATCGAGAACTCGATCGACGGATCGGTGATGTCAACACTGGACAGCCTGGCGATCGGTTCCCCGCTGCAGGTCTTCGCGGAGACAACCTTGGATGTGGCGTTCAGCATCGTCGTCAGGCCGGGCCTGGAAGCTCGCCCCGGTTCCCCGGACGTGCGCAGTCTGGCGGCCTTTCCCGTGGCCGCGGCGCAGGTGCGGCGGTGGCTGGACGCCAATGTGCCCGGCGCCGAGCTGCGTCCGGCCTACTCCAACGCCGACGCGGCGCGGCAGGCGGCCGACGGCCTGGTGGACGCCGCGGTGACCTCACCCCTGGCCGCCGCCCACTGGGGCCTGGGTGTCCTGGCCGACGGCGTGGTCGACGAACCCAACGCCCGCACCCGCTTCGTGCTGTGCGGGCCGCCCGGGCCGCCGCCGGCCCGCACCGGCGCGGACCGCACCTCGGTGGTGCTGCGCATCGACAACGCCCCTGGCGCCCTGCTGTCCGCGCTGGCCGAATTCGGCATCCGCGGCATCGACCTCACCCGCATCGAGTCCCGGCCGACCCGCACCGAGCTGGGCACCTATCTGTTCTTCGCCGACTGCGTCGGCCATATCGACGATGACGCCGTCGCCGAGGCACTCACAGCGCTGCACCGTCGTTGTGCCGATGTGCGATATCTGGGTTCCTGGCCGACGGGTGCGCCCGCCGGGGTCCTGCCACCGGCCGCCGACGAGGCGTCTCGCTGGCTCATGGGTCTGCGGGAAGGAAGGCCGTCATGAGCGGGCGCCTGGTGCTGCTGCGGCATGGCCAGTCCTACAGCAACGTCGAGCGCAGGCTCGATACCCGCCCGCCCGGGGCGGAGCTGACCTCCGTGGGGCGCGACCAGGCCCGCGCTTTTGCCCGGGGATGGGGGCGCCCGGCTCTGCTCGCGCATTCGGTGGCGGCGCGGGCATCGCAGACCGCCGCGGTGATCGGGGCCGCGCTCGGCGTGACCGCGACCGAGTTCGACGGCCTCCACGAGGTGCAGGTCGGCGAGCTCGAGGGCCGCAGCGACGACGAGGCGGTGGCGGAGTTCAACGCCGTCTACGAGCGGTGGCACCACGGCGAGTTCGATGTCGGGCTACCGGGTGGGGAGAGCGCCGACGACGTCCTGGCTCGCTACGTGCCGGTGCTCACCGAGCTGCGCTTGCGGTACCTCGACGACCAGCAGTGGAGCGGCGACATCGTCGTCGTCAGTCACGGCGCGGCGATCCGCCTGGTTGCGGCGGTGCTGGCCGGGGTGGACGGACGTTTCGCGCTGGACAACCATCTTGGCAACGCCGAGTCGGTGGTGTTGGCCCCGATCACCGACGGGCGGTGGAGCTGCGTGCGGTGGGCAACCCTGACTCCGCCGTTCGCCCCCGAAGCCGAGGCCGCCGCCGACGCGGTCCGTTCGGGCACCGACCCGCTGGGCTGAATCAGACGGCCAGCGCGACCGATTCGGCGCATCCGCAGCCGAGGGCATCGCAGTCGACGACGAACGTGTGCGGCACCGGTTCGGGGCCGTGACAGTCTGCTTCGGTGCATTCCGACCGGTGCAGTGCGTGGCGGATCCGGGTTCCGTGACAGTGATCCAAGCCTGCCCGGCACGCGCGGCATTCGTGGCTCATCAGGCGTTCATAGCATCCGGCGCCGGCAAAGCCCCGGTGCCGCACCCGGCGCGACGGCACCGGGTGCGGGCTCGGGCTGCTCTCAGGACCAACCCAGTTCCTCCAAGCGGTCGTCGTCGATGCCGAAATGATGCGCGATCTCGTGGATGACGGTGATCGCCACCTGCTCGACGACATCGTCGTGGGACGCGCAGGCGTCCAGCAGCGGCTCGCGATAGATCGTGATCGCGTCCGGCAGCGAGCCGGCGTAGTCGGAGTCCCGCTCGGTCAGCGCCACCCCCTCGTACAGCCCGAGCAGTCCGGGGTCGTCGGGGTGGCGTTCTTCGACCAGGACGACGACGTTGTCCATCGCTGCGGCCAGCGCGGGTGGGATCAGGTCGAGTGCCGCAGAGACCAGCTCGTCGAATTGGTGCGGGTCCATCCGCACGGGCACGCGCCTAGCCTCCCGGCGCGGCCTCGGCCGGCGGCGCCTGCGGTGCGGCCGGAGCCGGGGGAGGAGGTGCGGCCGGCTGCTGGTGGGGGAGATGCTGGTTGTTCGGCGGGACGGGGTTCGCCGGCACGCTGGGCTGACTGGCCGGCGCCCGGACCGGGATCGGGATCGGTGGCAGCGCGAGCCGCTCCTCGGGGATGTCCGGCGGTGGCACCGGCGGCTGTCCGTTGATGAGCAGTTCGCCCTGGGCGTTGTTGACCAGCGTGGCCCAGCCCCCGGTGCCCAGCGTCGCGCCGATGCTGCACGCCACCTCCCGGCTGCCCGCCGACCAGCTGGGCAGGGAGACGGTCGGATAGATCAGCGTCAAGGTGGTGGTGCGCAGCTTGACGGGCGCCAGGTAGGACTCCGTCATCTGCGTGCACATGTCCTTGATGAAAGCGTCCTGGTCGGGCTCGGCGGGCAGGGGTCCGGGGAACTTCTCGGCCAGGTTCACCGTGCCGGTGACCTCCATCGCGTGGGGGGCCGCGCAATCGACCGGGACGTCGATCGGCTGGTTGGTCGCCGGGTCGATGCCCAGGCAGGTGCCGGCCGGCCACACCTTGGACTGGTCGAGGTCGGCGACTTTGCCCGTGAATACCTGCTGCTGGTCGTGCGCGCCGGGCAGCTGCAGCCCGCACAGCATGCGGCGGTCGCCGGACTGCCGCCAGGCCCGGTCGCCCGGCCACAGCAGGCTCACCATGAACCTGCTGTTGGGGTCGAACTTCGATCCGAGGTAGTTGCGGACCGCGGGTTCGCATTGCTCCTGGGTGATCTGCTGGATGCGGGCCGGCGACGGTGGTTCGGCCTTGGGTCCGTATTCGGAGCCGGGGAACGTCCGCATGTCGATGGACTCGGCGACCTCGAACTTGTGGTCGTCGGCGCACGTGACGATAGACGCGGACTCCGGGCTGACGTCCGGCCACATCAGGCAGTCGCCGCCGACGGCGCGGTTGAAGGCTGCTTCGTTCTTGGTGCCCGTCCTGGGGGCCGGGTCCGCGTCGAGGTAACCGGCCAGCCGCCCCGGCCCGGTACCGCCGACCGGGATGGCGGTCACCAGTCCGGCGATCATCAGGCCGCCGAGCGCGGTGAGCAGCAGACCGCGCCGCGTGGCTCGCGCCCGTGCGGCTCGCAGCCTGCGCGGCCGGCCCGGTCCAGCCGAAGTGCTGGCTTCCGGGGCTTCTGGCGCGGGGGATTCCGACATCTGCTCCATTGTGATGCTCCATTCTGACAGGAGTCGCACACCCGCGTGGCCACTGTTGCGGTTGTCGTTGCGTGGGATTGTCCGGGCGGGACGCTCCGCCGGCGGGCCGCAGCGCCGAAAGTAGTCTCAGGGCCGTGATCGACCTCAAGCTGCTCCGCGAAGACCCCGACGCCGTGCGCCGTTCCCAGATCAGCCGCGGCGAGGACCCGGGGCTCGTCGACGCCCTGCTGGCGGCCGACGCAGCGCGCCGGGCCGCCATTTCGTCGGCAGACGCGCTGCGCGCCGAGCAGAAGGCCGCCAGCAAGAGCGTGGGCGCCGCATCGGCCGAGGAACGTCCGGCCCGGTTGCAGCGTGCCAGGGAGCTCGCCGATCAGGTCAAGGCCGCCGAATCCGCGCAGACCGAGGCCGAGACGGCGTTCACCGCCGCGCATCTGGCGATCTCCAACGTGATCATCGAGGGGGTGCCCGCCGGCGGAGCGGACGACTACGCCGTCCTCGACGTCGTCGGGGAGCCGGCCGCGATCGTCGACCCGAAAGACCACCTCGAGCTCGGTGAGTCGCTCGGCCTCATCGACATGCAGCGCGGCGCCAAGGTGTCGGGCTCCCGATTCTACTTTTTGACCGGCCACGGGGCGCTGTTGCAGCTGGGCCTGCTGCAGTTGGCGCTGCGGCTCGGCGTCGAGAACGGCTTCGTCCCGATGATCCCGCCGGTGCTGGTGCGCCCCGAGGTGATGGCCGGCACCGGATTCCTCGGCGCCCACGCCGACGAGGTGTACCGGGTGGAGGCCGACGACCTGTACCTGGTGGGCACCTCGGAGGTGCCGCTGGCCGGCTACCACGCCGACGAGATCGTGGACCTGTCCGGCGGTCCGCTGCGCTACGCGGGCTGGTCGTCGTGCTTCCGGCGGGAGGCCGGCAGTTACGGCAGGGACACCCGCGGCATCATTCGGGTGCACCAGTTCGACAAGGTGGAGGGTTTCGTCTACTGCGTGCCCGACGACGCCGAGGCCGAGCACCGGCGGCTGCTGGGCTGGCAGCGCCAGATGCTGGCGCAGATCGAGGTGCCGTACCGGGTGATCGACGTCGCCGCGGGCGACCTCGGCTCGTCGGCCGCC
>NZ_JBMIOP010000057.1:0-20304 GCF_049197365.1 Mycobacterium sp. THU-M104 | reverse complement strand
GAGCTCGGCGACTACGAGGCGCGGATCAAGGTCTTCGCCGAATGCACGATCACCGAACTGCTCAAGGACGGCGACCGGATCGCCGGCGCGTTCGGCTACTGGCGCGAGAGCGGCTGCTTCATCGCGTTCGAGGCCCCCGCGATCGTCATGGCCACCGGCGGGATCGGCAAGTCGTTCAAGGTCACGTCGAACTCCTGGGAGTACACCGGCGACGGGCACGCGCTGGCGCTGCGGGCGGGTGCCTCGCTGATCAACATGGAGTTCATCCAGTTCCATCCGACGGGCATGGTGTGGCCGCCGAGCGTCAAGGGCATCCTGGTCACCGAAGGCGTCCGTGGCGACGGCGGCGTGCTGAAGAACTCGCAAGGCAAACGGTTCATGTTCGACTACATCCCACCGGTCTTCAAAGGCCAGTACGCCGAGAGCGAGCAAGAGGCGGACGCGTGGCTCTACGACAATGACAACAACCGGCGCACGCCCGACCTGCTGCCCCGCGACGAAGTGGCGCGGGCGATCAATTCCGAGGTCAAGGCCGGGCGCGGTAGCCCGCACGGCGGCGTCTACCTGGACATCGCCTCCCGTCGGTCCACCGAAGACATCCTCAAATTGCTGCCCTCGATGTATCACCAATTCAAAGAATTAGCCGGGGTCGACATCACCAAGGAGCCGATGGAGGTCGGGCCGACCTGTCACTACGTGATGGGCGGGATCGAGGTCGACGCCGACACCGGCGCGGCGACGGTCGCCGGCCTATTCGCCGCAGGCGAGTGCTCCGGTGGGATGCACGGCTCAAACCGGCTGGGCGGCAACTCGCTGAGCGACCTGATCGTCTTCGGCCGGCGTGCCGGTCTGGGCGCCGCCGACTACGTGCGGGCCCTCAGCAGCCGACCGGCGATCGCGCCGGAGGTCCTCGAGACCGCGGCCAACCGAGCGGTCGCCCCGTTCGAGGGCCCCGCCGACAAGACCTCGGCCGAGAACCCCTACACCCTGCAGCTGGAACTGCAGCAGTCGATGAACGACCTGGTCGGCATCATCCGCAATGCGGACGAGCTCTCGGAGGCCATCGGTCGGCTCGCCAAGCTGCGGGCGCGGTTCAAGAACATCCACGTCGACGGGCAACGCCGGTACAACCCGGGCTGGAACCTCGCCATCGACCTGCGCAACATGCTGCTGGTCAGCGAGTGCATCGCCAAGGCCGCGCTCGAGCGCACCGAGAGCCGCGGCGGGCACACCCGCGACGACCACCCGGCGATGGACCCGTCCTGGCGCAAGGTGTTGCTGGTGTGCCGCGCGGCGGCGGACTCTGACCCCGTGATCCCCGACGTCACGGTGACCCATGAGGACCAGGTACCGATGCGGGCCGATCTGATGGAGCTGTTCGAGATCTCCGAGCTGGAGAAGTATTTCACCGACGACGAACTGGCCGGGCATCCGGGACGGACCTCAAGGACGGAGAGGTAAATGACCTACAACGCGACCCTGCGGGTCTGGCGTGGCGACGACGCCGGCGGAGCGCTGCAGGCCTTCACGGTCGAGGTCAACGAGGGAGAGGTGGTGCTCGACATCATCCACCGCCTGCAGCAGACCCAGACACCCGACCTCGCGGTGCGCTGGAACTGCAAGGCGGGTAAGTGCGGCTCCTGCTCGGCCGAGATCAACGGCAAGCCCCGGCTGATGTGCATGACCCGGATGTCGACGTTCGCCGAGGACGAGACCGTCACCGTCACGCCGCTGCGAACGTTCCCGGTCATCCGCGACCTGGTCACCGACGTCTCGTTCAACTACGAGAAGGCCCGCGAGATACCGTCTTTCGCGCCGCCGAAGGACCTGCAGCCCGGCGAGTACCGGATGGCACAGGCCGACGTGGCGCGCTCGCAGGAATTCCGCAAGTGCATCGAGTGCTTCCTGTGCCAGAACGTCTGCCACGCGATCCGTGACCACGAGGAGAACAAGAAGTCCTTCGCCGGGCCGCGATTCCTGATGCGCATCGCCGAACTGGAGATGCATCCGCTGGACACTCGTGACCGGCGCGACGACGCTCAGGAGGAGCACGGCCTCGGTTTCTGCAACATCACCAAATGCTGCACCGAGGTGTGCCCGGAGAACATCAAGATCACCGACAACGCGCTGATCCCGATGAAAGAGCGCGTCGCCGACCGCAAATACGACCCGATCGTCTGGCTGGGCAACAAGCTGTTCCGCCGCTGAGGCTAGGCGCCGAGCCGCCGGAACCCGCTGCGGTGGAACACGATGGGCACCACCCCGTCGTCCACGGTCACCTCGTTGACCCGCAACACGACGATGGTGTGGTCGCCGGCCGGAATCAGCTGCTCGACCGCGCTTTCCAGCCACAGGCCGGTGCCCTTGACGAAGACCGCGCCGGCGTCGTTGGACACCGTTTCCAGGCCGGCGAACCTGTCACCGGTCTTGGCCGCCAGGGTGCGCGCGGCCGCGTCGTGGGACTCGCCCAGCACGCTGATGCCCAGCATGGGCGCGGCCTTGAGTTTGGGCCACGTGGTCGAGGTGTTCTGCACGCAGAAAGAGACCAGCGGCGGCTCCAGAGACACCGGCACGAACGTGCTGGCCGCCAAGCCCACGCGGTTGCCGTCGACCTGAGCGGCAATGGCGACCACTCCGGAAGGAAACTGGCCGAACGCCTCGCGAAGCGTGGACGCGCTCAGCTTGTTGTTCGAGTTCATCGGACTTCGCTCGTGATCGATGGACGATATCCCGCCCGAGCCTACTAGAGCGGCAGGCGATCGACGGCCGTCGTGGCAGGCAGCCTCACGGGCCACACATCGCGCCAGCCCAACCGGTTGGTTAATTAGAGTATGAAATTTAACTCACATCGACTTGCGTGGAACCGTCCAGCGGAGATATTTTAACAGTGTTACTGGTGGGTAACTTAGATCTGGTACCCAACCGACTGTGTGGCATTCTCAACGAGGAGGACCGTAGTGAGCCACTACAAGAGCAACGTCCGCGACCAGGTGTTCAACCTGTTCGAGGTGCTGGGCGTTGACAAGGCTTTGGCGGCGGGCGAATACGGCGACCTGGACAGCGACACCGCCCGCGACATGTTGACCGAGATCAGCCGGCTGGCCGAGGGTCCGGTCGCCGCGTCATTCATCGAGGGGGACCGCAACCCACCCGTCTTCGACCCCAAAACCCACTCCGTCACGCTGCCGGAATCCTTCAAACAGTCCGTCCGAGCCCTGCTGGAAGCCGGCTGGGACAAGGCCGGCATCGACGAGGCCCTCGGCGGTATGCCGATGCCCAAGGCGCTGGTCTGGGCACTGCACGAGCACGTCCTGGGCGCCAACCCGGCGGTGTGGATGTACGGCGGCGGTGCTGGATTCGCCAACGTCCTCTACCACCTCGGGACCGAGGAGCAGAAGAAGTGGTCGGTGCTGTGCGCCGAGCGCGGCTGGGGTGCGACCATGGTGCTCACCGAGCCGGACGCCGGTTCGGACGTGGGCGCGGGCCGGACCAAGGCCGTCAAACAGGACGACGGGTCTTGGCACATCGAGGGCGTGAAGCGGTTCATCACCTCCGCCGACTCCGATGACCTGTTCGAGAACATCGTCCACCTGGTGCTCGCCCGCCCGGAGGACGCCGGTCCCGGCACCAAGGGCCTGTCCCTGTTCATGGTCCCCAAGTTCCTGTTCGACTTCGAGACGGGCGAACCCGGAGAGCGCAACGGCGTGTTCGTGACCAACGTCGAGCACAAGATGGGTCTGAAGGTCTCGGCGACCTGTGAGCTGTCCTTCGGCCAGCACGACGTGCCCGCCAAGGGCTGGCTGGTCGGCGAGGTCCACAACGGCATCGCGCAGATGTTCGAGGTCATCGAGATGGCCCGGATGATGGTCGGCACCAAGGCCATCGCAACCCTGTCGACCGGCTACCTGAATGCGCTGGAGTACGCCAAGTCCCGCGTGCAGGGCGCCGACATGACACAGATGACCGACAAGACGGCACCGCGGGTGACCATCACCCATCATCCCGACGTGCGCCGGTCGCTGATGACGCAGAAGGCCTATGCCGAGGGCCTGCGGGCGCTCTATCTGTTCACCGCGACCTATCAGGACGCGGCGGTCGCCGAAGCCGTGCACGGCGTCGGCCCCGACCTGGCCGTCAAGGTCAACGACCTGATGCTGCCGGTGGTCAAGGGCGTGGGCTCCGAACAGGCCTATGCCAAGCTGACCGAGAGCCTGCAGACACTGGGCGGGTCCGGCTTCCTCCAGGATTACCCGATCGAGCAATACATCCGGGACGCCAAGATCGACTCGCTGTACGAGGGCACCACCGCCATCCAGGCGCAGGACTTCTTCTTCCGCAAGATCGTCCGCGACAAGGGTGTGGCCCTGGCCCACGTATCCGGCCAGATCCGCGAGTTCGTGGACAGCGAGTCCGGCAACGGCCGCCTGAAGGCCGAGCGCAAGCTGTTGGCCAAGGCGCTGGCCGACGTCGAGGCGATGGCGGGTGCGCTGACTGGCTACCTCATGGCCGCCCAGGAAGACGTCAGCAGCCTGTACAAGGTCGGCCTGGGATCGGTGCGCTTTCTGATGAGCGTCGGCGACCTCGTCATCGGCTGGCTGCTGCAGCGTCAGGCCGCGGTGGCCGTGCAGGCGCTCGACGCCGGCGCCGACGGCGACGACCGCGCGTTCTACGAGGGCAAGGTTGCGGTTGCGTCGTTTTTCGCGAAGAACTTCCTGCCGATGCTGGGCGCCACCCGCGAGGTGATCGAGACGCTCGACAACGACATCATGGAACTCGACGAAGCCGCCTTCTGACGGGCGATCGATCAAGGGTTACCCCGTATTGCCGTCGGGCCGGGGGGGTGGACGACAACACGGGGCTTCCCAGACTGATGGATACCCAGCTTCGGGACCGCTAACCGGATGCGACTCGTGTCATCGCCGCTGTTCGGGTGCCGTCATGCCGCCAGGATCGCCGCAACGCCCTGGCCGCCGGCAGCGCAGATCGAGATCAGCGCCCGGACGGTTCCGCTGCCTTTTCGCTCCGCTTTCTTCTCGGCGACCTGCTTGGCCGCCTGCGCGAGGATGCGGCCACCCGTGGCCGCGAAAGGGTGGCCGGCCGCCAGTGACGAACCGTTGACGTTGAGCTTGGACCGGTCGATCGACCCCAGCGCTGCGTCCAGACCCAGCCGCTGCTTGCAGTACTCCTGCGATTCCCACGCCTGCAGGTGCGCCAGAACCACTGACGCGAACGCCTCGTGGATCTCATAGAAGTCAAAATCCTGCAATCCCAGTCCGTTTCTCGCCAGCAGTCGCGGCACCGCGTAGGTCGGCGCCATGAGCAGGCCGTCACGTCCGTTGACGTAGTCCACCGCGGCGGTCTCCGCGTCCACCAAGTAAGCCAGCGGCACCCGGGCATGCCCGTTCGCCCAGTCCTCGGAAGCCAGCAGTGCCACCGACGCCCCGTCGGTCAGCGGTGTCGAGTTGCCGGCCGTCATCGTCGCGTCACCGGCCTTGACCCCGAAAACCGGCTTCAAGGTGGCCAACTTTTCCGCGGTGGAGTCCGGACGCAGGTTGTCGTCGCGGTAAAGCCCCAGAAACGGCGTGACCAGGTCGTCGAAGAAGCCCCGGTCGTAGGCGGCGGCCATGTTGCGATGGCTGGCGGCGGCCAATTCGTCCTGATCGACGCGTTTGATGCCCATCTGCTTGGCGGTGACGGCCGCGTGCTCGCCCATCGACATCCCGGTGCGCCGTTCGCTGTTGGCCGGGATCTCGACACCGAGGCTGGCGGGCAGCGCGCCGATCAGCTTCAGCCGTTCGACGTTGGACGTGGACCGGCGCAGGCGCAGCAGGCTGCGGCGCAGGTTGTCGCCCAGGCCGATCGGCGGGTCGGAGGTGGTGTCCACCCCGCCGGCCACGGCCACCTCGTAGCGTCCTGCGGCGATGCCGTCAGCCGCGGCGATCGCCGCCTGCAGGCCTGTGCCACAGGCCTGTTGGACGTCGAACGCCGGCGTGTACGGCGACAGCTGGCAACCCAGCACGGATTCGCGCGTCAGGTTGAAGTCGCGGCTGTGTTTGAGCACGGCGCCGCCGGCCACCACGCCCAGCCGTTCTCCGGCCAGACCGAACCGGTCCACCAGCCCGTCCAGCGCCGCGGTGAACATGTCCTGGTTGGACGCCTCGGCGTAGGCGCCATCCGAGCGGGCGAAGGGGATCCGGTTGCCACCCAGCACCGCGACGCGTCGCCTGGTCTGCGCACTCGTCGGGGCAGCCTGGTTGTTTGCCTGTGCAGGGGCCACGTTCATCTCCAGTTGTCAGTATGGTTCGTCAGTCGAGATGGTTCGTCAGTCGAGGGCCATACTACCGACTGTTATTACTCTGAAGTAAGTTCATCGTCGATACGGTTGGTCCCAGGGGACGCGAAACCACCGACACGGAAGGCAGCGCAGTGGCACCCAAGCTTTCGTCCGATCTGTTGTCACAGGTCGTCAACTCCGGCCCCGGGTCGTTCCTGGCGAGACAATTCGGTCTCCCCCAGCCCGAGCCGCTGCGCCGCTACCGGGCCGGCGAGCCACCGCTGGCCGGATCACTGCTGACAGGCGGGGACGGCAGACTGGTCGAGCCGATACGAGCCGCACTGGCGCAGGACTACGACCTGGTGGGCGACAACATGGGCGGCCGCTGGGCCGACACATTCGGCGGCCTGGTCTTCGACGCGACCGGGATCACGGCGCCGGCCGGCCTGCGGCAGCTGCGCGAATTCTTCACCCCGGTGCTACGCAATCTCGGTCACTGCTCGCGGGTCGTGGTCGTCGGCACCACGCCCGACGCCTTGCCCAACACCACGGCCGGCACCGACGAACACATCGCGCAGCGCTCGCTGGAAGGCTTCACACGCTCTCTGGGCAAGGAATTGCGGCACGGCGCCACCGCGGCGCTGGTATACCTGTCGCCGCACGCCAAGCCGGCCGCGACGGGCCTGGAATCGACCCTGCGGTTCATCTTGTCGGCGAAGTCGGCCTACGTGGACGGCCAGGTGTTCTTCATCGGGGAGGCCGACTCCACGGCGCCGGCCGACTGGGACCGCCCGCTGGACGGCAAGGTTGCCATTGTGACCGGCGCCGCCCGAGGCATCGGTGCGACCATCGCCGAGGTGTTCGGCCGCGACGGCGCGCGGGTCGTCGCGGTCGACGTGGAGTCGGCCGCCGAGCCGCTGGCCGAGGTCGCGAGCCGGGTGGGAGGCACCGCCCTGGCGCTCGACGTCACCGCCGAGGACGCCGTCGGCAAGATCACCCAGCACCTGCGCGACAACTATGGCGGCCACGCCGATGTGCTGGTCAACAACGCCGGCATCACCCGCGACAAGCTGCTGGCCAACATGGACGACGCCCGCTGGGACGCCGTATTGGCGGTCAATCTGCTGGCCCCGCTGCGGCTCACAGAGGGACTGGTCGAGGGCGGCAGCATCGGCGAAGGCGGCCGGGTGATCGGTCTGTCCTCGATGGCCGGCATCGCGGGCAACCGCGGGCAGACCAACTACGCCACCACCAAGGCCGGGATGATCGGCCTGACCCAGGCGCTGGCACCCGGACTGCACGAGAAAGGCATCACGATCAACGCCGTCGCACCCGGCTTCATCGAGACTCAGATGACCGCGGCCATCCCGCTGGCGACCCGCGAGGTGGGCCGTCGCATGAATTCGCTGCTGCAGGGCGGTCAGCCGGTCGACGTGGCGGAGACGATCGCCTACTTCGCCAGCCCGGCTTCCAACGCGGTGACCGGCAACGTCATCCGCGTCTGCGGCCAGGCCATGCTCGGCGCGTGACCAGGCCCCCCGGGAGGACACGATGAACCAGCCGAGCGGCATGCTGAACATGCTGCGCGCCGCGGCCGGGGCCCTGCCCCTGGTGGCCCGTTCGGACCAACTGCCCACCCGCACGGTCACACTCGACGAGTTGCCCATCGACCACACCAACGTGGCCGAGTACGCGGCGCTCACCGGACTGCGCTACGGCAACCACGTGCCGCTGACCTACCCGTTCGCGTTGACCTTCCCCGCGGTGATGTCGCTGGTGACCGGCTTCGACTTTCCCTTCGCGGCGATGGGAGCGGTGCACACCGAGAACCACATCACCGCGTACCGGCCCATCGCGGTGACCGACTCGGTCGGCGTGCGCGTGCGCGCGGAGAACCTGCGCGAACACCGCAAGGGCTTGCTCGTCGACCTGGTGACCGACGTCAGCGTCGGCAACGAGTCGGCGTGGCACCAGGTCACGACCTTCCTGCACCAGCAGCGCACGAGCCTGTCGGAGGAACCCAAACCCCCGGCGCCCAAGCCGCCGAAGTTGCGCCCGCCCAGCGCGCTGCTGCGGGTCACGCCGGCACAGATCCGCCGCTATGCCGCCGTCGCGGGCGACCACAACCCGATCCACACCAACCCGATCGCCGCCAGGATGTTCGGGTTCCCGACGGTGATCGCGCACGGGATGTTCAGCGCTGCAGCAGTTTTAGCGAACATCGAGGCGTTGCTGCCCGCCGCGGTGAGCTACTCGGTGCGGTTCGGCAAGCCGCTGGTGCTGCCCGCCACCGCCGGTTTGTACGTCCGGGAATGCGACACGAACGGCGCGGGCTGGGACCTGGCGCTGCGCAACGCCGCCAAGGGATATCCGTACCTGACGGGCACCGTCCGCGGGCTGTGACCCGTTTCCGGGCTCAGCGAACTCGCAGGACAGATCGGAGCATGTGCGCGCCGACCGCGGTGACCGCGAAGACCGGGAGCAGCCACAGCGGGGGCTCGGCGAGTTCCCAGACGAAGATCGCAGCCCACAGCGGCGAACCTTGGGTGACCGCGAGCACTCCCGCGGCCCCGGCCAGCGAGACCGTCGGCAGATGCAGATGCGTCCCGGCTGCCCAATTGGTGACCAACGCCAACAGCGACCCGGCCGCCGCACCGGTGGCCAGCGACGGAGTCAGCATGCCGCCGGCTCCCCCGGCCCGCAGGAACAGCGCGGTCAGCAGTGGTTTGAGGACCAGGATCACCGCCGCAGCGGCCAGCGTCATACCGCTGGCCAGGCTGACGGTCAGGATGCTTCTCCCGTTCCCGGGCAGTTCGGGCCACCAGTGCGAGCACGTGCCCATCACCAGACCGGCCGCCGCGAGCGCAGGGATCAGCACCCACGTCCGCATCGTGCGCCGTGGCCGGGCAGCAGTCATCAGCCGCTCGAATGCCAGACCCACTGCGAGGGCCACCGGGGCCAGCAGCAGCGCGTGCCCGGTCAGCACAGGGGACAAGCGCGGATCGGGCCAGTCCAGCTCGGGGCGGTCCTTGGTGATCAGCGAACCGACCGCGACGGCGAGGCTGGAGGTGATCAGCGCCACCCCGACCGCCCGCAACCGCCATGTGTTCAAGATGATGCGCACCGAGAACAGTGCACCGGCCACTGGAACGGCGTAGACCGCGCCGAGCCCGGCCCCTGCCGCACACGCCAGCAGGATCTGCCGGTCGCCCGCGGACAGCCTCCTGAGCCAACCGATGGCCGCATCGCCGAGGGCGGCCGCGAACTGGCGCGGGGCGCCCTCCCGGCCCAGGGATGCCCCGGACCCGACCAGCACGATCTGCAGCAGGGCGTCGATGCTCCACGCCAGCCGCGGCACCCGGTCGTGGCCGGCGATGACCTGCGCGAGCTCAGGAACCTCCGTCGTGCGCCGCAGGGTCCACCAGCCGACCCCCGCCAGCACACCGCCGATCATCGGCCCGAGCACGCGGCGCACCGGGCCGCTGGCATTGATGCCGGCGAGCAGCGTTCCGAACGTGTAGTGGTATGTCAGGTGCTCGACGAAGCGCAGCACCGCCGACGTCGTCAACCCGGCGACCCCGGCGAGCAAACCAACGACGATCACCGCGCAGAAGAAGTCCAGATTGTGGCGCACGAAGGTAGGGGTTATCCGGACAGCGTGCCCGGACCGCCGACATCGGGCAACGCCGACGCGGGCTCGCGATCCTCCGGGATGCCACGCAGACCGTGCCAGAACAGATCGATCATCAGTTCGGCCGCCTCGTCGACGTCGATGTCATCGGTGGACAACCGGGTGGCCATCGCCTCACCCGCGCCCACCAGCGCCACCGCCATCATCTGGTACTCGATCTCTGACCGCGGGGTGCGGCTGCCCGCGCGCACCAGGTCCGCCACCATCTCGATGACCTGTTCGCGGCCGTCACGGACAATGTGGGCGAACGCCTGCGAGCTGCTGGCCTGGGTGTACATCACGATCCACGACGCCCGGTTCGTGTCGATGTAACGCAGGAATGACACGATCGTGGTGCGCAGCAGGTCCCGGGGATTCTCAGTGAAGTCGATGTCGGCGCGCACGGCGTCGATGAACCGGTTCAGCTCGCGGTCCAGGCAGGCGCCGAAAAGGTCTTCTTTGGAGCCGTAGTAAAGGTAGAGCATCGGCTTGGAGATCTGCGCTTCCGCGGCGATGGCGTCCATCGAGGTCTCGTGGTAACCATTGACCGAGAACATCTGCACCGCGGCGTCGAGCATCTGCTGCTCGCGCACGGCGCGGGGCAGCCGCTTGGTGCCACCTGCCATCGTCGCGCCCTTCCAGCCCCGCTGTCTGCAACAAGAGTAACGGGCCTGCCGGGGCTTCAGCGCCCGCAGGCCCGGTTGCGGCCCTTCATCGTCGCCACGCGCACCACCGAGTCGTTGACTGCCGGCATCGCCAGTTCGCCGGCGGCGACCGCTTTGTCCAACCGATCGAGCACCGCGGGAACCTCGGCGGTGGTGACCCACAGTGCGATGTCGGTGCCGGCCTGCAGGCTGCGCAGGACGGCTTCGGCCACGCCGTACCGATCGGCGATTGCGGCCATGCTCGACAAGTCGTCGCTGAACACCGGGCCGCTGAACGCCGGCCCGCCGTAGCCGGTGCCGTCACGCAGCAACTGCACCGCGGGCCGGCTGAGGCTGGCCGGGGCGCCGTCGGTCAGTCCCGGGACCTGCAGGTGCCCCATCATCACCGCGACCGGGGCCGCCTTCACCAACGTTCGGTAGGGCACCAGGTCGTCGCCTTGCAGGTCGCTCAGTGGCGGCGTCACCACCGCACCGGAATGCGAATCGCCCGAGCCGTGCCCGTGCCCGGGAAAATGCTTGAGCACCGGCAGCAGCCCCGCGTCGCGCAACCCCTGCGCATACGCGCCGGCGTAGGCGGTCACGGTGGCCGGGTCGCTGCCGAACGAGCGGTCGCCGATCACGGTGTCGTCGGGGGCGTCGGTGACGTCTGCCACCGGGGCGAAGTCGACGGTGATGCCGAGGTCGCGCATCTTCTTGCCGCGGTCGGCCGCCAGGTCGCGCACCTGGTCGACGGTCTGCGTCTCCGCCAGCACCCGGGGTGCGGGCGCGGACCCGATCAGTGACTTCAACCGGGACACCCGGCCGCCCTCTTCGTCGACGCTGACCGCCAGCGGCAGCGGAACCGCGTGCGCTGCGATGTCGGCCAGGGGGCCGCGGAAAATCGACAGATCCGTCCAGCTTCCGATGAAGATGCCGCCGACGTGGTAATCGTTGACGACAGCCCGCGCGTCGTCGGCGTTTTTCACTCCCACCATCAACAGCTGCGCCAGCTTGTCGCGGGTCGACAGTTGGGCCGTGGGGTCCCCGCAGACCGGCGCGGGCGCGGGGGCCGGCTTGGCCGCCGCTCCCGAGGAGCCGGCCGGGGGCCGCGCGGCGTGGTGGCCGCAGCTCGCCACCAGCGCTCCCGCCAAGACCAACGTTGCGGTGGCCAGCACGGCCCGGTTGCGCGGGAAGGGCATCGGCACATGGTGTCACGGCTCCCCGCTGCGGCCGGCGCCGGTCGCTCGTCTGCTAAGTTGGCGCTGAGTCTGCCAGTCCCGAGGAGCCCGAGGAGAGCCTCCGATGAACCGGATCGTTGCGCCTGCCGCCGCCAGCGTGGTGGTCGGTCTGTTGCTGGGCGCAGCAGCGACTTTCGGGGTCACGCTGATGGTGGAGCAGGACAAGAAACCGCCACTACCCGGGGGCGATCCGCAGACGTCAGTGCTCAACCGGGTCGAATACGGCAACCGCAGCTAGCCCGGCGCAGGCAGCCACCTGCGCCCGGGCCGGTGCGCCGGTCCCGTCGCCGGCGGCCGCCCCCCTGTCTCGCCGGTGGTTGCTGGTGGTCGGAGCCATCTCGCTGGCGTTGACGTTCGCCCAGTCCCCCGGCCGGGTCTCCCCCGACACCAAACTCGACCTCACCGCCAACCCGCTGCGGTTTCTGGCCCGCGCGACCACCCTGTGGAACAGTGACCTGCCGTTCGGCCAGACGCAGAACCAGGCCTACGGCTACTTGTTCCCGCACGGCACCTTCTTCCTGGCCGGCCACCTGTTGGGCCTGCCCGGGTGGGTGACCCAGCGCCTGTGGTGGGCGCTGCTGCTCGTCGCGGGTTTCTGGGGGCTGCTGCGGGTCGCCGAGGCGCTGGGCGTCGGCGTCCCGGCCTCCCGGGTGGTCGCCGCGGCGGCGTTCGCGCTGTCGCCCCGGGTGCTGAGCACACTCGGGTCGATCTCCTCGGAAACACTGCCGATGATGCTGGCGCCCTGGGTGCTGCTGCCGACGATCCTGGCCCTGCGGGGCGGCGCGGGATCGGCTTCGGCCAGGTCGGTACGGGCGCTCGCCGGGCAGGCCGGGCTGGCGGTGGCGTTGATGGGCGCGGTCAACGCGATCGCGACGCTGGCCGGCTGCCTGCCCGCGGTCATCTGGTGGGCCTGTCATCGACCCGGCCGACTGTGGTGGCGCTACACCGGTTGGTGGCTGCTGTCGGTGTCCCTGGCCGTGCTGTGGTGGGTGATGGCGCTGGCCCGGTTGCACGCCGTCAGCCCGCCGTTCCTGGATTTCATCGAATCCTCGGGCGTGACCACCCAGTGGTCGTCGTTGACCGAGATCCTGCGCGGCACCGACAGCTGGACCCCGTTCGTGGCGCCGACCGCCACCGCGGGCGCGCCGTTGGTGACGGGGTCGGCGGCCATCCTGGGCACGTGCCTGGTCGCGGCGGCCGGGCTGGCCGGGCTGGCCGGCTTGAACAACGGCGGGGGCATGCCCGTGCGAGGCCGGCTGGTGACGATGCTGCTGGTCGGCGTGCTGCTGATGGCCGCGGGCTACAGCGGAGCCCTGGGATCGCCGCTGGCCCACCAGGTGCAGGCGTTCCTCGACGCCGGCGGCGCGCCGTTGCGCAACGTGCACAAGCTGGACTCGGTCGTCCGGATCCCGGTGGTGCTGGGCCTCGCCCAGTTGCTGGGCCGGGTGCCCCTGCCCGGTGGCGGCCCGGGCGGGGCGCCGCGGGCGGACTGGCTGCGGGCGTTCGCCCACCCGGAACGCGACAAGCGGGTCGCCGTCGCGATCGTGGTGTTCACGGCGTTGCTGGTCAGCACGTCGCTGGCCTGGAGTGGTCGCCTCACCCCGCCGGGCACGTTCACGGCGATCCCCCGCTACTGGCAGGACACCGCCGCCTGGCTCGACGAGCACAATTCGGGGACACCCCGGCCCGGACGCGTGCTCGTGGTGCCCGGGGCGCCGTTCGCCACCCAGATGTGGGGCACCAGCCATGACGAACCGCTGCAGGTGCTCGGCAACAGCCCGTGGGGGGTTCGCGACTCCATTCCCTTGACCCCGCCGCAGACCATCCGGGCGCTGGATTCGGTGCAACGACTGTTCGCCGCCGGGCGCCCGTCGGCGGGCCTCGCCGATACCCTTGCCCGCCAGGGAATTTCGTACGTTGTGTTGCGCAACGACCTGGACCCGGACACGTCGCGCGCGGCGCGCCCCATCCTGGTGCACCGCGCCGTGGAAGGGTCGCCGCGCCTGACAAAGGTTGCGCAGTTCGGCGCGCCCGTGGGCCCCGGCGCCGTGGCGGGCTTCGTCGCGGACAGCGGGCTTCGGCCGCGCTACCCCGCCGTCGAGATCTATCGCGTCGCTGTCGCAGGCAATCCCGGTGCGCCCTATTTCGCCGACGTCGACGGGCTGGCCCGGGTCGACGGCGGGCCCGAGGTGCTCCTGCGCCTCGACGAGCGCCGGCGGCTGCGGGGGCAGCCGGCGCTGGGTCCGGTGTTGATGACCGCGGATGCGCGGCGCGCGGGCCTGCCGACCCCGCGGGTGACCGTCACCGACACCCCGGTGGCCCGCGAGACCGACTACGGCCGGGTGGACCAGCACTCCTCGGCGATCCGGGCGGCCGGTGACGCCCGGAACACCTTCAACCGGGTGCCCGACTACCCGGTTCCGGGCGCCGAGACGGTGTTGGGCACCTGGACGGGCGGCCGCCTCACGGTGTCCAGTTCCTCGTCGGACGCCACCGCGATGCCCGACGTCGCCGCGGCCACCTCCCCCGCCGCCGCGATCGACGGCGACCCGGCGACCGCCTGGGTCTCCAACGGACTGCAGGCGGCGATCGGGCAGTGGCTGCAGGTCGACTTCGACCACCCGGTGACCAACGCCGTCATCACGGTGACGCCCAGCCCGACCGCCGTCGGCGCGCAGGTGCGCCGCATGCTGGTCGAAACCGCCACCGGCAGCACGACTCTACGATTCGACGAGGCCGGCAAGCCGCTGACCGCCGCCCTGCCCTACGGCGAGACCCCGTGGGTGCGGATCACCGCGGCCGGCACCGACAGCGGGTCCTCGGGCGTGCAGTTCGGCATCACCGAATTGTCGATCACCCAGTACGACGCGTCGGGGTTCGCTCATCCCGTCGACCTACGGCACACCGCGCTGGTTCCGGCACCACCGCCGGGTGCAGCCGTCGCGGGCTGGGACCTGGGCCCAGAATTGCTCGGTCGGCCGGGGTGCGCCCCAGCTCCGGGCAGCGTGCGCTGCGCGGCGTCGATGGCGCTGGTGGCCGAGGAGCCGGTCACCTTCAGCCGCACCCTGGCCGTGCCGAATCCGACGTCGGTCACCCCGACGGTGTGGGTGCGGCCCCGACAGGGACCCAAGCTCGCCGACCTGATCGCTCAGCCGAATAGCATTCGGGCGCAGGGCGATTCCGATATGGTGGATATTCTGGGCTCCGCGTATGCCGCCACCGACGGTGACCCGGCAACCGCGTGGACAGCGCCGCAGCGGGTCGTGCAACACAAGGACCCGCCGACGCTGACCCTCACCCTGCCGCGGCCCACCGAAGTCACCGGGCTGCGGTTGGTCCCCAGCCGCTGGGAACTGCCGGCGCGCCCGACGCTGGTGACCGTCGACCTGGGCGACGGCCCGCAGGTCCGGGAACTGGCCTCGAACGGCGCGGCGGCCCAGTCGTTCGAGCTGACCCTCAAGCCGCGGGTCACCGATGTCGTCACCGTCCGCCTGCTGCGCTGGCACGACGTCATCGATCGCAACGCGCTGGGGTTCGACCAGCTCAAACCCCCGGGGCTGGCCGAGATCACGGTCCTGGGCGCCGACCGCAAGCCGATCGCGCCCGCAGATGCTGCCCGGAACCGTTCTCGGGTGGTCGAACTCGGCTGCGCCGGCGAGCTTCAGGGCCCGGTCATCGCCGTCGCAGGCCGGTTCGTGCACACCTCGATCCGGACCACCGCCGGCGCGCTGCTGGACGGTGACCCGGTGCGGGCGCTGCCCTGCGAACGCGACCCGATCGCGCTGCCGGCGGGCCGCCAGGAACTGTTGATCAGCCCAGGCGCCGCATTCGTGGTGGACGGGGCCCAGCTGTTGGCCGCCGGGACAATCACACTGCCGCCCACTTCCGACCCCCCGATGCCCGCGACGACCGGAGTGTGGAGTTCCGACCACCGCTCGGTGCACGCGCCCGCGTCGGCGCGGTCCCGGGTGCTGGTCGTCCCCGAAAGCATCAACCCCGGCTGGGTCGCGCGCACCGCCGCCGGGGTCCGTCTGAGGCCGGTCGCCGTCAACGGGTGGCAGCAAGGCTGGGTGGTGCCCGCGGGCGATGCCGGTGCCATCACCTTGAGCTTCGCCTCCGACGCCCGGTATCAGGCGGGCCTGGCGGCGGGTCTGGCGCTGCTGCCACTGCTGGCGCTGCTGGCCTGGTGGAGACGCCGCCGTTGCGACGACGACCCGCCCGCGGCGCCCTGGTCTCCCGGCGGGTGGGCCGCGGTCGCAGTGCTGGCAGCCGGTACGCTGATCGCCGGTGTAGCGGGTTTGGTCGTAGCCGGTACCGTACTCACGCTGCGGCACCGCAGCAGCGACGCCGTGATGGTTGCACTGAGCGCGGGGGGGTTGATCCTGGCCGGAGCCGTGCTGTCCCGGCATCCGTGGCGGTCGGTCGACTTCTACGCCGGCCATTCGGCGAATGTACAACTGCTGGCGCTGATCTCGGTCGCCGCGGTCGCCGCATCCGCGGTGACGATGCGGGCCGGGCAGCGGCCCGAGGAGGAGGCGCGGCATTGACACCGCGGTGACGATGCGGGCCGGGCAGCGGCCCGTCTGTGACGATTAGCCCGGCTCGGGTCTTGGCCGCCGGTTTACCGGCTGGTTGACTGGATATGCCGGGAGGTCTGCCCGACCGTCTGAGGAGTTACGCCCATGGGCTGGTTGTCCGCACCCGAATACTGGCTGGGCAGAATGTTGCTCGAGCGTGGCGCCGCAGCCGTCTACCTGCTGGCATTCCTGGCGGCCGCCGTGCAGTTCCGTGCGCTCATCGGGGAGCACGGAATACTGCCGGTGCCGCGCTTTCTGGCCGGAAGGTCGTTCTGGGCGGCACCCAGCGTCTTTCATCTCCGCTACTCCGACTGTTTCTTCGCGGGCGTGTCCTGGTTCGGCGCGGTTCTGTCGGCAGCCATCGTCGCCGGCGCAGCCGACCTCGCGCCGCTGTGGGCGGGGATCCTGATGTGGCTGGCGCTGTGGGTGCTGTACCTGTCCATCGTCAACGTCGGGCAGGCGTGGTACTCGTTCGGCTGGGAGTCGTTGTTGCTGGAGACCGGGTTCCTGACGATCTTCCTCGGCAACGACCGTACGGCGCCGCCCGTGCTGGCCCTGTGGATGGCGCGCCTGCTGCTGTTCCGCGTGGAGTTCGGCGCCGGGCTGATCAAGATGCGGGGCGACCCGTGCTGGCGGGACTTGACGTGCCTGTACTACCACCACGAAACACAGCCGATGCCTGGGCCGTTGAGCTGGTTCTTCCACCACCTGCCCAAGCCGCTGCACCGTATCGAGGCAGCGGGCAACCACTTCGCTCAACTGATCGTGCCGTTCGGGTTGTTCGCTCCGCAGCCGGTGGCGAGCACGGCCGCGGCGATCATCGTCGCCACGCAGCTGTGGCTGGTGGCGTCGGGAAACTTCGCGTGGCTCAACTGGGTGACGATCCTGTTGGCGTGCAGCGTGATCGACGACTCGGCGTGGGGCATGCTGCTACCGGTGCCCGCACATTCCGCGCTGGCTTCGCCGCCGGTGTGGTTCACCGCCCTGGTGCTGGCCTTCACCGTGACCGTGTTGTTTCTGAGCTATTGGCCGGTGCGCAACATGCTGTCCCCACACCAGCGAATGAATTTGTCCTTCAATCCCTTCCATCTGGTCAACACCTACGGCGCCTTCGGCAGCGTCGGCCGCGTCCGGCGCGAGGTGGTGATCGAGGGCACCGACGACGCGAAGATCACCGGCCAGACGGTCTGGCGGGAATACGAATTCAAAGGCAAACCCGGCGCCGTGCGGCGCCTGCCCCGCCAGTGGGCGCCCTATCATCTGCGGCTGGACTGGCTGATGTGGTTCGCGGCCATCTCCCCCGACTACGCCCAGCCCTGGCTGCGGCCGCTGCTGCAGCGGCTGCTGAGCAACGACCGGCCGACGCTACACCTGTTGCGGCACAACCCATTTCCCGACTGCCCGCCCCGATATGTGCGCGCGCAGCTCTACCAGTACCGGTTCACCACACCGGCGGAGCTGCGGCGGGTCCGGGCGTGGTGGCACCGCACCCCGGTGGGCGGGTACGTCGCGCCGATGACGCTGCGGCAGGCGACACCGCCGAAGCCCTGAGGGTGAGGCTATTTCTGGTAGGACAGGGCTCCCGTGCCGGCGAGCTTCCCGCCCTGCACGATCAGATACTCGGGACGGATGGGCGTCCCCGCGAAGAAGGACTCCAAAATCTCGCGGGTTCCGGCGGCGTAGCGGGCCTGGGCGGACAGCGTGGTGCCCGAAACATGAGGCGTCATAGCGTTGTTCGGCATGGTGCGCCATGGGTGGTCGGCCGGCGGCGGCTGCGGGTACCACACGTCACCGGCATAGCCGGCGAGGTGACCGCTCGCCAGCGCGGCGGCGATGGCTTCGGGGACGGTCTCCTCGCCGCGTGCGGTGTTGACGATGTAGGAGCCGCGCCGCATCGTGGCCAGCAGTCTCTCGTCGAACATCCGGCGGGTGTCCTCGTAGAGCGGCGAATGAATGGACACGACGTCGACAGACCTCACCAGCGACTCCACGTCGGGGTGGAACGTCACGTTGAGCTCCTTCTCCGCTTCCGGTGCGAGCCGGCGCGTGTCGGTGTAGTGCAGGTTGACGTCGAACGGGGCCAACCGGCGCAGTACCGCCCGCCCGATCCGGCCGGCGGCGATCAGCCCGACGTCCATGCCCTCCAGGTCGTAGGCGCGCTGCGCGCAGTCGGCGATGTTCCAGCCGCCTTCGGTGGCCCAGCGATGCGACGGCAGGAAGTTGCGCACCAGCGCCAGGATCTGCATCACCGTGTGCTCGGCGACGCTGATGCTGTTGCTGTACGTCACCTCGGCCACCGTGATGCCCCGACGCTTGGCCGCCTCGAGATCGACGTGGTCCGAGCCGATTCCCGCGGTCAGCGCCAGCTTGAGTGCGGGGGCTTTGGCGATGCGCTCCTCGGTGAGGTACGCCGGCCAAAACGGCTGGGAGATGACGATATCCGCGTCCGGGAGTTCCCGTTCGAATTCCGAATCCGACCCGTCCTTGTCCGACGTCACCACCAACTCGTGCCCGCGGTCGGTGAAGAACTGCCGCAGCCCGAGTGCGCCCGAGACACAACCCAGCAGCTCGCCGGGGGTGAAGTCGATCCGCGACGGGGTCGGCACGCTGCTGCCGTCTGGGTAACCCGCGATCGCGGGAATGCTGTCGCGCGCATAGCTGGGCGGGTACCCGCCGACGGGGTCGGGATAGAGCACCATCACGCACTTGGCCATTGAGAATCCTCCGTCAGGGACAACAGATTTCAGGGACAACCGATCCCAGTCTCGGAGGACGGCGGCCCGGGTGTCCAAGACGTGGTTCCGACCGCGTGATAGGTCGTGCCGATCACCGGTGATCAGCCGCCGTCCAGCGCCTCGCGGATGCCGGTGTCGCGTGCCACCCTAATCAGAGCGCGGACGACGGGCGAGCCGGGCTCGGCCTTGGTGGTGACGAGCGCGATGAGCGCCCTGACGGTCGGCTGGTCGAGCGGCAGGGTGGCGATCCCGGCGGGTGAGCCCAGGGTTTCGATCCACGGTTGCGGAACGATGCTGGCCCACCGGCCCGTCCGTACGTGGGCGAGCAGGGTCACCAGCGAGTCGGTCTCCAGCTGCGGCGTCACACCCATACCCTGTCCCGTCAGCGCGTCATCGATAAGCCGGCGGCCACGCATGCCGGGTGTCAACAGGCACAGCGGCAATTCGATCGCCTCGGACCAGGCGATCGTGCCGGACCGGCCTCCGATCAGCTCGGCGCCGGCAATCAGCACCGGACGCTCGTGGTACAGCGGAGTGACGACGAGCTCGTCGGTGTCCTGCTGGTCTGGGTAGAGAATTCCGGCGTCCAGTTCGAACCGGCGGACGCGTTCGGCGATGCCGGCGGATTCCAGATTCATCTCGAGCCGCACCCGGACGAGCGGGTGGGCGGCGCAGAACGGATCTGTCAGCAGCGCAACGGTAGTCGATGCCGCCGGCACCACACCCAGCCGAAGCTCGCCCGTCAGACCTGTCTGCAGTGCGCTGACTTCCTGTTTGAGGGCATCGCGGTCGGCCAGGATGCGCCGCGCCCAGTGCACCAGCCGCTCGCCTTCGGGAGTGAGGCCCTCGAATTTCTGGCCGCGCCGGACCAGCGGCACGTCGAGTTCGCGTTCGAGCTTGCGGATGGCTTCGGACAGCGCCGGCTGTGACACGTAGCAGACGCTGGCGGCGCGCGCGAAATGTCGCTCGTGAGCGAGCGCTACGAAGTACTCCAGCTGACGGAACAGCACGGATCCATTCGATCACGGCGCACCGGCACCACCGCTGCCGCTATGCCGCGTCGTCGTCTTTGAACCACCCCGAGTTTCGTGCACACCTTCTTTTGTGGGAAGGATGGCACGATGCCAAGCAAGTACGACCCGGAGGTCAAGGCGAAGGCGGTCCGG
>NZ_JBMIOP010000049.1:0-5920 GCF_049197365.1 Mycobacterium sp. THU-M104 | reverse complement strand
TGGACGTGGATGATCTTCTTGTCGGCCTGCGGGTTGATCCGCACCGGATCGAACTCCTGCAGCTCGTAGCCGACGGCGATCACCACGTCGGCGTTGTCGAACCCGAAGTTGACGTAGTCGTGGCGCATGAAGCCGATGGCGCCGATGCTGTTGGGGTGGTCGTCGGGCATGACCCCCTTGCCGTGGAAGGTGCACGCCACCGTGATGCCGAACTGCTCCGAGAAGCGCACCAGGGCCCGGGTCGCGTCGCTGCGGGCCGCGCCGTGCCCGGCCAGCAGCACCGGCCGCCGCGCCCCACGAAGGATGGCGACCGCGCGCTGCACCTGAGCGGGCGCCGGCGCGTCGGCGCGGACCACGTCGCGGCGCAGCGGCGTGAGGTCATAGTCCGTCTCATCGGCATCGATGTTCTCGGGCACCGCCAGATAGACCGCGGCCGGGCGTTCGGTCTCGGCGGTCTTGAATGCTTTGCGGAACATCTCCGGAATGGCATGGACGGTGGGCACCGCGGCGGCCCAGCGGGTGATCGGGGCGAACATCGACACCAGGTCGACGTACTGGTGGGACTCCTTGTATTCGCGGTCGTGGCCGACCTGAGCGGAGATCGCCACCAGCGGCGTGCTGTTGGTGGTTGCATCGGCGACCCCGAGCTGCATGTTGATCGCGCCGGGCCCCAGCGTGCTCGACACGACGGCGGCCCGGCCGGTGACACGCCCATACATCTCCGCCATGAACGCCGCGGCCTGCTCGTGCCGGGTCAGCACGTAGCGGATGCCGGAGGCGGCCAGCGCCTGCACGAAACGGATGTTCTCCTCTCCCGGCAGACCGAAGACGACGGAGACGCCCTCGTTTTCCAGGCACTTGACCATCAACGTGGCGGCTTTGGTCATCCGGCACCTCCCTGGACGCCAGGATAGTGGCAGGGTGGATATCGCAAGCTTTCACACCCACCGCAGAAACGAAGGATGTCAGCGTGCCCATCGCCACCATCAACCCGGCCACCGGCGAGACAGTCAAAACCTTCACCCCGGCGACCGACGCCGATGTCGACGCGGCGATCGCCCGCGCCCACGCCCGGTTCGCCGACTACCGCCGCACCACCACCTTCGCCCAGCGCGCACAGTGGGCGAACGCCACCGCCGACCTTCTGGAGGCCGAAGCCGACGACACCGCGGCCATGATGACATTGGAGATGGGCAAAACCCTGAAATCCGCCAAAGCGGAGGCTCTCAAGTGCGCCAAGGGGTTTCGCTACTACGCGGAGAACACCGAGAAGCTGCTGGCCGACGAGCCGGCCGACGCGGACACGGTCGGGGCGTCGACGGCATACGTCCGCTACCAGCCGCTGGGGGTGGTGTTGGCCGTGATGCCGTGGAACTTCCCGCTCTGGCAGGCCGTGCGGTTCGCCGCGCCCGCGTTGATGGCCGGCAACGTCGGCATCCTCAAGCACGCATCGAACGTGCCGCAGACCGCGCTGTACCTGTCCGACGTGATCGGGCGCGGCGGCTTCCCCGACGGCTGCTTCCAGACGCTGCTGGTGCCGTCGGGAGCCGTGGAGCGCATCCTGCGCGACCCCCGGGTCGCGGCGGCCACCCTGACGGGCAGCGAGCCGGCCGGCCAGTCGGTGGCCGCCATCTGCGGTGACGAGATCAAACCCACCGTGCTGGAGCTCGGCGGCAGCGACCCGTTCGTCGTGATGCCGTCGGCGGACCTCGACGAGGCCGTGCAGACCGCGGTCACCGCCCGGGTGCAGAACAACGGACAGTCCTGCATCGCCGCCAAGCGGTTCATCGTCCACACCGACATCTACGACGCATTCGTCGACAAGTTCGTCGAGCACATGGCGGCGCTGAAGGTCGGCGATCCGACCGACCCGGACACCGACGTGGGCCCGTTGGCCACCGAGTCCGGCCGCGACGAGATCGCCAAGCAGGTCGACGACGCCGTCGCCGCCGGCGCGGTGGTGCGCTGCGGCGGCGCGCCGCTGGACCGGCCCGGCTGGTTCTACCCGCCGACGGTGCTCACCGACATCACCGAGGACATGGCGCTCTACACCGAGGAGGTGTTCGGGCCGGTCGCCTCGATGTACCGGGCCGCCGACATCGACGAGGCGATCGAGATCGCCAACGCGACCGCCTTCGGGCTGGGCTCCAACGCCTGGACCTCCGACGAGGCCGAGCAGCGGCGCTTCATCGACGAGATCGAGGCCGGCCAGGTGTTCATCAACGGCATGACGGTGTCCTATCCCGAGTTGGGGTTCGGCGGCATCAAGCGCTCCGGCTACGGCCGCGAACTCGCGGGCCTGGGGATCAAGGAGTTCTGCAACGCCAAGACCGTCTGGGTCGGCTAGACCCGGTCAGCGGGCACCGCGATCGACGTCGGCGCCATGGCTTTGCGACCTTTTCCGCGCGGGCGTCGAATTCGGTGAATGGTCGTGGCGGCGGCACGCTCCGGCGCGCACCGCCATCAAAGCCGTAACAGCCGCGCGATCGGCGGCGGCGTAGTCGAGCGGCTCCTCGGTGACCAGGTAGCGGTAATAGAGGGGTGCTGCCACCAACCCGACGAACTCTCCGGCGTCGACGTCGGCAGGTAGGGATCCCTGCGCGATCGCGGCCTCGACCATCTCCGCTGCGTCCTGGTATCGGCTGGCGAAGAAGTTACGCCGGAGTTCGGCGATCAACGGTTCGCGGGCGGCCTCGGAGAACAGTGCGCGCACCAGGCCGGCAACCGACGGTGTTTCGTCGGTCAGAATGTCGACGATCCCGCGGCCAACGGCGCGCAGGTCGTCGTCGATCAAGCCGGTGACGGGCATCGGAAACTCGACTGCGGCCATGTCATCGAGGGCGGCGGCCAGGACGGCATCCTTGGTCTGCCAGCACGGCGGTTATGACTCGACGGTCGAAGAGATGTTCTTCGCTGTGGGCGAGGCGGCCCGCCGGTACGGCTGGAACTGCCTGATCTTCGAGGGGCCGGGGCAGGGCGCCGCGCTGCGCATCGACAAGTTGCCATTCCGATACGACTGGGAGGCAGTCGTCACCCCGGTGCTGGACATCGCCGTCAACCTGCGCGGGGTCGACCCCGACCGCATCGCGCTCATCGGTATGAGCATGGGCGGCTACCTTGCGCCGCGGGCCGCCGCGTTCGACCACCGTATCGCCGCATGCGTCGCCTACGACGGGGTGCTGAACTTCTCGGCGGCGTTACCACCGAAACGGGTAATCGAACGGGTGCTGACGAATCCAACTGATGCACCGACCGGCATGCGGTGGGCGGTGTTCAACGGCCAGTGGACATTCGGTGTCGACACGGCCCAGGGGATGGTCGATGAGGCGGGTCGGTATGACCTCACCGCGGTGGTCGAGCAGATCACCTGTCCGACACTGGTCTGCGATGCCGAAAAGGACCAGTTCTTCACCGGCCAGCCGCAGGCACTGTACGAAGCGCTGCGCTGCCCGAAGACGCTGCTGACGTTCACGACCGCCGAAGGCGCCGAAGAACACTGCCACGAAGGAGCTCTCACGCTCTTTCACCAGCGGATGTTCGACTGGCTCGACGAGATCCTCGCATCATGACCGCGTTCCCGTACCCGAAGCTCGACGCCGAGCAGCAAGCCGTGTACGAGCTGTTCCCGATCAATCTGACTCGGATGATGCTGCACACGCGCGGTCTGACGTTGCCGTATTGGAAGTACGCCTTGGTGTTTCGCAATGCCGCGGTCTCCGCCCAGGTCCGCGAACAGGTGATTGTACGTGGGACGGCGGGGCCCGGACGACCAGTTGGGCACGGTGAATCTCATCACTGCCGACAAGATCCGCGAGGTGGCCACCCTGGTGAGGGCCGGCAAAACAATCTCGCTGATCAGGAACGGTGTACAGAATTACACGGGCAGGATCGTCACGCGAGGAGTGTTCATCGACCTCGCCGAGCACTGGGGCGTCGAGGCCCTCGACCCCGGGTATGCCATCACCGTCCACGACCTCGAAGAGTGCCTGGCGCAAACGGATCTGGCGGTAAGACCCGGGGATGCCCTAGTCATCCGCACCGGCCTCATGGCCGCACGCCGCGGGCAGTGGGGCGACTACGCGGGCGGCCCGTCACCGGGCCTGTCGCTGCACACCGCGCCGTGGCTCCGCGACCAAGACATTGCGGCCATCGCCACCGACACCTGGGCAATCGAGGTGCTACCCAACGAGATCGACGTGTGGCAGCCACTGCACGTCGTTTCCCTTGCCCACACCGGCCTCGCCTTCGGCGAGATGTTCGATCTTGACGCGCCGTCCGAGGACAGCAAGACCGACGGGATCTACGAGTTCATGTTCGCCGCGTCGCCACTGCCTTTGACCGGCGCATCAGGCAGCCCGGTCTCGGCGCTGGCGATCAAATGACGAATCGATCTCACACTGCGGCCAGCACCTTGGCGTCCTCTGCGGCGAAGGTGTCCTCCAGCTGCAGCGGCGAGTAGTCGAGGTCGATCTCGCCGACCGGGCGGCCGCGGGCGCTGGAGATCGTGCCGAACCGCCGCATCCCCTTGTCCCCGGCGTACTGCAGCATCTCCTCCGGCGATATGCCGAAGGGCATTTCGGCACCGTAGACGGCGAAGCCTTCCTCGGTCACCTTCAGGGCCAGCGGGATCAGCTCGTTCATGCGCGTCTCGAACACCTCCCAGTTGGCGTCGTCGGCGGCGATGTGGCGCCGGCACGTGAACGTTCCCCATGCCATGTGGCGACGCTCGTCGTCGCGGATGTGACGAACCAGTTGCTGCATGCCGGGCAGGATTCCTCGGACCACGCAGATCTTGTGCCAGGCGTAATAGCCGGTCAGCGCGAGCATGCCCTCCACGATGTGGTTGTAGGTCACGGCCGCGCGGACCTGTGAGGCCGGGGAGGGGTCACTCGAGAGCGCATGAAGGCACTGAGGCAGCTCGTCGTAGAACATCTGACGGTAGGCCGGCAGATCGTCGAGGTAGCGCTGCAGGTCCTCGGTGACGCCGACGGCGTCGAGCCACATCCAGAAGACCTGGGTGTGCTTGGCTTCCTCGAAGGCGAACTGCGTCAGATACATCTCGTCGCCGAGTCGCCCCTCGGCCCGCATCGCGGACATGAACGGCTGGATGTCCTGGGTCACCGCCTCCTCGCCCGCGACGAACTCCGCGCACAGCCGAATGGCGTAGTCGCGCTCGAGGTCGGAGAGTTTTTCCCAATCCGCCCGGTCGCGGGAGAAATCGATGTCGGCGGGATCCCAGAACTTTGCGTTGCCCCCGGCGAACAGCTTGAGCGGCAGGCTCTCCCAGTTCAGGCCCCCCGCGACGAGTGAACCGATGTGCGTGCGTGTCATGTGAACTCCTCGGATCGTCGGACGGCCGGCTCAGCGGAGAAGGCGGCGGCCAGCACCGCGACGAGCCTGCGCACCGCCAGCGCGGGCTGTTCCGGGCTGGGCTCGTCGAGCCCGAGGACCGGATCCAGGCCGCGCATGTACGGGGCCAGGGCCAGGTGCGGGAAGAGCAACAGCAGCAGCGACAGCATCGCTTCGGTGTCGGCGTCGGCCCGCAGGTCGCCGCGCGCCTGCGCGTCGCGGAGCAGTGGACGCAGCACCTGCAGGTAGTGCCGGTGGATGACGGAGCGAACGCTGATCCGAGCGTCGGTGTCGACTTCCAGCGTCGCCGCGGCGTGCAGCGCACGCTCGTGTGGATGCTGGGCGAAGTAGGACACCCAGCCGTCGAGCAGGTCGGTCAGGAACTCGAAGAACGGCCGGGTCGGGTCGAGCTCGCGGATGAGGTCTTCGACGAAGGTGCGCACCCGCTGGCTGCCGATGTCGGTGATGTAGGCGTACAAGTCGCGTTTGTCGGCGAAATACTGGAACAGGCTGCCTTTGGCGACTCCCGCTCGGCGGGCGATGACGTTCAGACTCCCTCCGGAGAATCCGT
>NZ_JBMIOP010000030.1:0-12765 GCF_049197365.1 Mycobacterium sp. THU-M104 | reverse complement strand
GGCCCTCAGCGGTGGCCTGCGCGAGCTCCGGTTCGGGATGCGAGCTGAAGAATTGGAACGGCGTCGAGGCGCCCCACTCCTCGCCCATGAAAAGCATTGCCGTGTAGGGCGATCCGATGGCGAGGACAGCCTTGACCGCGAGCTGGCCGGCGGTCAGGTTCTGCGATGGGCGGTCCCCGAGGGCCCGGTTGCCGACCTGGTCGTGCGTGCAGGTGTAGGCGAGGAGCCGGGTGGCCGGAACGGTCGTCGTGTCCAGCGGGCGACCGTGGCGGCGGCCCCGGAATGACGAATACGTCGCGGCGTGGAAGTAGCCGCGGCGCAGCGTCTGGGCCAGCACTGCCAGCGAATTGGAGTGGGCGCCGAAATCGGCGTAGTAACCCTGGCTTTCCCCGGAGACCGCGGTGTGGATGGCGTGATGGATGTCGTCGGACCATTGCGCGCTGATCCCGTAGCCGCCGTTATCCCGGGTGGTGATCGGCCGCGGGTCGTTGAGGTCGCTTTCGGCGACCAGCGACAGTGGGCGTCCCAATCGCTTTGACAGCCAATCGGTTTCGGTGGCCATTTCCTCGAGGATGTGGATGGCGGTGGTGTCGACCAGCGCGTGCACGGCGTCCAGGCGCAGCCCGTCGGCGTGGAAGTCGCGCATCCAGCGCAGCGCGCACCCGATGATGTAGCGGCGCACCTCGTCGGAGTCGGCCTCGGCGACATTGATGCTCTCGCCCCAGGGATTGCTGCCCGAGGACAGGTACGGGCCGAACCTCGGCAGGTAGTTTCCCGACGGACCCAGGTGGTTGAACACCGCGTCGATCAGCACGCCCAAACCCCTCGCGTGGGAGGCGTCGATGAAGCGGACCAGGCCGTCGGGCCCCCCGTAGGGTTCGTGCACGCTGTACCACAACACGCCGTCGTAGCCCCAGCCGTGGGTGCCCGCGAAGGAGTTGACGGGCATCAGCTCGACGAAGTCGATCCCGAGATCGACCAGGTAGTCCAGTCGTTCGATTGCGGCGTCGAACGTGCCGGCGGCGGTGAACGTGCCGACGTGCAGCTCGTAGATCACCGAACCCTCGACCGGGCGGCCGGGCCAGCCGGAGTCGGTCCAGGCGGCCCGCGCGGCATCCCACAACTGTGAGCGCGCGTGCACTCCGTCGGGCTGGCGCGGCGACCGCGGATCGGGTAACACCGTGGTGTCGTCGTCGAGCAGGTAGCCGTAGCGAGCGTCCGGCGCCGTCTCGACGGCCGCATGCCACCAGCCGTCCTCCGAGCGCCTCATCGGGTGCGCCGTGCCCTCGACGTCGAGCCGGACCAGCTCCGGTGTGGGCGCCCAGAGCCGGAATTCAGTCATGGTGGCGCTCCAGCAGCGCGACGGGCAGGTCCGCGAACAGTCGGGCGGCTGACGTCGGACCGTCGGCGATGGCGCCGGTCAGCGTGTTCTTCCAGGTCCCGCCGGGCAGCGGTAGCACGGTGTTGCCCCAACCCCTCTCGGCCAGCCGCACCGTCCAGCGGGTCACCGCGACCACGATGTCCTCGCCGCGGCGGAATGCCACGACGTGCTCGGCGGCCTCGCCGTCGGCCAGCACCGGCGTGTAGGCGCCGCGCAGAAAGCACTCCGGGTGGGTCCGCCGCAGCCGCAGTGCCGTCGTGACCACACGCAGCTTCGGATGCCGTAACTCGGCCAGGGCGGACCGGCGGGCGGCATAATCGACCGGTCGGCGGTTGTCCGGGTCGACGAGGCTGTCGTCCCACAGTTCGGTGCCCTGGTAGACGTCGGGCACCCCGGGCACGGTCAGCGCGAGCAGCTTCTGGCCCAGCGCGTCGCTGGTGGCGTGCGAGTCGATTTGGGCGACAAGCTCGGTCAGCTGGTCGGCGACCGGGCCGTCGAGCACGGTGTCCAGCCACCGGTGCACCGCGTCCTCGAACTCGGTGTCCGGGTCGTTCCACGACGTGTGCCAGGACGCCTCCCTGATCGCCTTCTCGGCGTAGGCGTGCAGCCGCCGTCTCAGTTCGTCGGTGACTCGTCCGTTCTCGGGGCCGCCGACCGGCCACACCCCGAAGATGTTCTGCCACAGGAACTGCCCGGTCGCCGGGTCGGGTGAGGGGGCCGCGACCTCCCAGCGGGAGACGAACTCGGCCCACAGCGACGGCACCTGCGAGAGCACACCGATGCGGGCGCGCACATCCTCGCCGCGCTTGGTGTCGTGGGTGGTCAGGGTGGTCATCGCCTGCGGCCACAGCCGGGCACGGGTGGCGGCGCTGTGATGGAACTCCGCGGCACCCACGCCGAAGCGGTGCGGCTCACCGCCGACCTCGTTGAGTGACACCAGCCGGGGGTCGCGGTAGAACAGGCAGTCCTCGCTCGCCTTGGCGGTCACCGCGCCGCACAGCTGCTGCAACCGGGTCGCCGGCTCGCCCCCGCGGGCCAGTGCCGCGGCGAGAACGGCCAGCGCCGGTGCTAAATGTCCTGCACCCGACTGTGTTTCGGCCAGCGCCGTGGGCATCGTCGCGGCCAGCCCCGGATAGTCGGAGCGGTAGACCCGGATGCGGCTGAGCAGGGCGGCCACCGCCTCGGACAGCAGCGGATGATCGGCGCCGGCGGCGGCGACGACGCTGCGGCGAAGCCGACGCAGCTCGCTGCCCAACGTGTCAATGGCCGAGCGGACCTTGAGATCGGCCAGCTGCGCCGGCATCGCCCGGTAGTCCACTCCCGCGGATTCGACCAGCGCGGTCAGCGCCGGCGCGCCCGCCGGGTCGACGAAGATCCCTCCCACCTGGCGCAGCACGTCGTAGCCGGTGGTGCCGGCCACGGGCAGCGTGGGCTCGAGCGCCTCGTCGGGCGCCAGGATTTTTTCGATGACGATCCAGGCGTCGGAGCCGACGAGGTCACGCAGCTTTGCCAGATACCCGCAGGGGTCGGACAATCCGTCCGGGTGGTCGATCCGCACGCCGTCGACGAGCCCCTCGGCGAACCAGCGGGCGACCTCGCGGTGGCACGTGTCGAACACCGTGGGATCCTCCTGGCGCAACCCGGCCAGCGAGGTGATCGAGAAGAACCGGCGATAGCCGCAGACACCGTTGCGCCAGCCGACCAGCCGGTAGTGCTGGCGATCATGGACCTCGGAGCCGGGGCCTGTCACGGTGCCGGGCGCGATCGGAAACGCCAGATCACCCAACCGCAGCACGTCCCCGTCGACCCGCAGCGCGGCGGTGTCCTTATCAGAAGCCAAGACCGGCAACACGATCCTGCCGTCCTCGTCCAGGTCCCAGTCGATGTCGAAAAACGTTGCGTAGGGAGAGGATCGGCCGTTCCGCAGGACGTCCCACCACCACGGGTTCTGTTCGGGTCTGTCGATGCCGACGTGGTTGGGCACGATGTCGACGATCAGCCCCAGCCCGCGCTTCCGGGCCGCCGCGGACAACCGCGCCAGCCCCTCGGGGCCCCCGAGTTCGGGCGAGACGGCCATGGGGTCGGTGACGTCGTAGCCGTGGCTGGAGCCGCGGACCGCCGTCGTGATGGGGGACAGGTACAGGTGCGAGACGCCCAGGTCGTCGAGGTAATCCAGCAATTCCTCGGCGTCGGCGAAGGTGAATGCGAATCCGCTCGATTCGCCACGCAACTGCAACCGGTAGGTGGCCAGAACTGGTAATGCCATGCGTTACAACGTCTTGCGTAAGACCAGCAGCGAACGCGACGGCACAGTGATCTTCTCTTCGGCGTTGACGACCTGGTCGGCCTGGCCGGCCGGATCGTTGGTGTCCAGTTGCACGGTCCACTCCTGGGCGTAGTCGGAGTGCGGCATGACGAACTCCAGCGTCTGTTCGTCCGCGTTGAAGCACAACAGGAACGAATCGTCCACGACTCGCTCCCCGCGTGCGGTGGGCGCGGTGATGGCTTCGCCGTTGAGGAACACAGCCACGCACTTGTGCAGGGGTTTGCCCCAATCTTCGTGCGTCATCTCCTGGCCCCACGGCGTCAACCAGGCGATGTCGCGCACTTCGTCGGCGCTGCGGATCGGCTCACCGTCGAAGAAGCGTCGACGCCGAAACACCGGGTGATGTCGGCGCAACGTGGTCACCGTGCGGGCGAATGCCAGTAGATCCGGGTTTTTGTCGGCCAGTGACCAGTCCATCCAGGACAATTCGGAATCCTGGCAGTAGACGTTGTTGTTGCCGTTCTGGGTGCGCCCGAACTCGTCGCCGTGCAGGATCATCGGCGTACCCTGGCTGAGCATCAGGGTGGCCCAGAAGTTGCGCATCTGGCGGTGTCGGAGCGCCAGCACCTCAGGGTCGTCGGTGGGCCCCTCCACGCCGCAGTTCCACGACCGGTTGTGGCTTTCGCCGTCGCGGTTGTCCTCGCCGTTGGCCTCGTTGTGTTTCTCGTTGTAGGACACGAGATCGTTCAGCGTGAAGCCGTCGTGGGCGGTGACGAAGTTGATGCTGGCGCTGGGGCGCCGGCCGGTCGCCTCATAGAGGTCGCTCGACCCGGTCAGCCGGGATGCGAACTCGCCGAGGGTTGCGGGTTCGCCCCGCCAGTAGTCACGCACAGTATCGCGGTACTTCCCGTTCCACTCGGTCCACAAACCAGGGAAGTTGCCGACTTGGTAGCCGCCCTCGCCGACGTCCCACGGCTCGGCGATCAACTTGACCTGGCTGACGACCGGGTCCTGCTGGACCAGGTCGAAGAACGCGCTGAGCCGGTCGACGTCGTGCAGTTCGCGGGCCAGTGTGGCGGCCAGGTCGAAGCGGAACCCGTCGACGTGCATCTCGCTCACCCAGTAGCGCAGCGAGTCCATGATCAGCTGCAGCACGTGCGGGTGGCGTGCGTTGAGGCTGTTGCCGGTTCCCGTGTAATCCTTGTACAACCGCAGGTCGTCCTCGACGAGCCGGTAGTAGGCGGCGTTGTCGATGCCGCGGAAGTTGATGGTCGGACCGAGGTGGTTGCCTTCGGCGGTGTGGTTGTAGACCACGTCGAGGATGACCTCGATACCGGCCTCGTGGAGGGCGCGGACCATGGCCTTGAACTCGGGGACACTGGCCTTGCGGTTGGCGGCATACTCGTTGTGCGGGGCGAAGAACCCGAATGTGTTGTAGCCCCAGTAGTTTCGCAGGCCCAGGTCGAGCAGTCGCGAGTCGTGCATGAACTGGTGCACGGGCATCAGTTCGATGGCGGTGACGTTGAGCGACTGCAGGTGATCGATGATCACCGGGTGGGCCAGCCCAGCGTAGGTACCGCGCAATTCGCCGGGAATGCCGGGATGGGTCTGCGTCATGCCCTTGACGTGGGCCTCGTAGATGACCGTCTCGTGGTACGGGGTGTTGGGGGACCGGTCATAGGCCCAGTCGAAGAACGGGTTGATCACGATGCTGGTCATGGTGTGGCCCAGCGAGTCCACCATCGGGGGAGTCCCGGTGTCGGCGTTGTCGGGGTCGTGCGGGTCGACGGCCTTCATGTCGTAGGAGTACAGCGCCTGGTCGAAGCCGAAGTCGCCGTGAAAGGCCTTGCCGTAAGGGTCTAGCAGCAACTTGCTGGGGTCGCAGCGGTGGCCGGCCGCCGGTTCGAAGGGACCGTGGACGCGGAATCCGTAGTGTTGGCCCGGGCCGACGTTGGGCAGGTAGGCATGCCAGACGAACCCGTCGACTTCCTCCAGGGAGATCCTGGACTCGTCTTTGCCGTCATCGTCGATCAGGCACAGTTCGACCTTCTCGGCGACCTCGGAGAACAACGAGAAGTTGGTGCCGGCGCCGTCGTAGGTGGCTCCCAGCGGGTAGGGAGTTCCCGGCCACACCGTGGCGAGTCTGGGATGGTCGGGATCATCAGCGCCTGCTTTGGAGGCGCGATTGTTCGTCGGCATCACAAAACCTTATCCGCGCCGCGGGTTCCTCAGCGTGTCACCACCAGCCCGTGTTCGCGGCGATCTGGCGGCCCAGTTCGTTGGTCATGGTTCGCACGTAGGTGGGGGACAGGTGATGCGTCCCGTGGTAGATGAGCACGTTTCCCTCGACCGCGCGGCAGACGTCGGCCCGGCACACCGCATCCGACATGTCGAGCGGCTTGAGCACGGGGAACCGGTCCACGAAATCCAGGGTCGGATTGTGGTCGGCCAGCACGTCGGACCGCTTGATCCCGCAGGACACCGCGTTGCCCCCCTTGGCCAGGCAGTCCGCGGGGTCGAACGGTTTGCCGTCCCTGACCAGCCACGGGGTATCGCGCATGGCAAGGACGGGAATGTTGTTGTCGAAGAACGCTTGCCAGATCCCGATGTAGGTCGCCGGCATGACATCGCCGGGTTTGACGTTCCAGGGGCGAGTCGAGGTGGTGAACACGTAGTCGGGACGATCGGCGATCAGCTTGGCCATCGTCCGCTGCACCCACACCCGGCACTGCGGGTACGCGGCGTTGTTGCCCATGATCAGCGGGACTTCCGCCGTCGACAACGGGCAGCCCATTTTCAGATAGGTGACCACCTTGAAGTGGTGCAGGCGGCCGAGCTGGTCGAGCGCGGGCAGCCAGTGCTCGGCGTGCGAACCGCCCGCCAGCGCGATCGTGCGGGTGGCGGCCGCGTCTCCGTAGGTGCAGTTGACCACCGCCGGGTTGGCGAAGTCGCTGATGCACCCGTCGCGGGTGGAAGCGGGGTAGTCGTGGCGGACCTCCAGCACCGTGGGCCGCATGCGCAACGTGGGTACCCGCACGTGCGCGGTCAGGGCGCGGGCACCGGGATAGTCCCGGGCGCTCAGGCCCCGCAGCTCGTTGCCCGAGGCTCGCAGGTCGGTGACGTGCTCGCGCCAGGTGAACGACGTCGCGGTCAGCGTCACACCCAGCAGCACCACCGCAGACCCCAGCGCCATCGTCGGCCGGCGCAGGCGGGCCTGCCACGGGATCGCGGGAACGGGCGCGCCGGCGGCCGCTCGGTAGCGCAGCGGGTTCTCGACGAGCCGGGTGGTCAGGTAGGCCAGCACGCCGGACACCGCCAGCACCGCCGAGCCCTCGAGGAAGTTGGCGTGCCGGTGACCGGTGAAGGACAGCCAGAAGATCAGCAGCGGCCAGTGCCACAGATAGAGCGAGTACGCGATGGTGCCCAGCGCCACCAGCGGACCGGTCGCGAGGAGCCGATTGGGCAGCGGCAGCCTACGGCTACCGTCGGGATCGACCGGCAGGTTGGCGCCGGCGAGGATCATCAGCATGGTGGCGCCCACCGGTACCAGCGTCCAGGGGCCCGGGAATTCGCGCACGCCGTCGATGAGCGCGCCGCAGGACATGATCGTGGCCAGCGCAATGGTGGCGACCGTCGTGCGCAGCCACATCGGCCAGCGCAGGTAGGGCACCACCGCACCGGCGAGTGCGCCCAGCAGCAACTCCCAGCCCCGCGCAAAGCTGTTGTAGTAGGCCGTCGACTGGTTGTCCTGATGGGCGATGATCGCGCAGACGAACGAAGCCACCGTCAGCGCGCCCAGCAGCACGACGAACCCGGTGCGCAGGCGAGCGGCACGTTGATCCCTGGACAGTCGGCGCCACAGATAGGCGAAACCGGCGACCAGCAGCAGGAAGGCGATGAAGAACTGGCCCTGAACCGACATCGACCAGATGTGTTGCAGCGGGCTGACCGCCTCGCCGGCCTTGAGGTAGTCGGACACGGTGTCGGCCAGTTCCCAGTTCTGGTAGTAGCCCAGGCTGGCCAGACTCTGGTTGGCGAACGCTTCCCAGCGTGTCTCGGGCTGCACGAGGATCGTGAGCACCGCGCAGGCGGCCAGCACCACGACCAGAGCGGGTACCAGTCGGCGGACCAGCCGGATCGCCTCGGCGACCGGCGACAGCGACGCGGTGGGTTTGAGCGTCGCGCGCAGGATCTTGCCGCCGAAGAAGAACCCCGACAGCGCCAGGAACACATCGACGCCGCCGGAGACGCGGCCAAACCAGACGTGGAACATCGCGACCAGCGCAATGGCGATACCGCGCAGGCCGTCGAGGTCGTGGCGATAAAAGCTGGCCGGGCGAGCCCAGCTGACCGGCTCCGGGCCGGTGGCCGGCGGAGGGGGCGGGGACGAGAGGCGCAACAACATGGTTGGTGCCAATTTACCTAAACCGCCACCTGCTCTCTGCCGTGATCACCGGTGATCGAGCAGGTGGCGGCTGTTTGGCAGGCCAGCGGCGGTCAGCGCGCGATGCCGGCGGGCGCGGGCTGCAACGTTGCCGGTTGTGTCGGCAACTGCAGCGCCGGCATTTGCTGCAGGGGGGCCTGCTGGACCGGCCGCTGTTGCGGAGCCTGCTGGGCTGGCGTCTGCTGGGCGGGCGTCTGCTGGGCGGGTGCTTGCTGTTGCGGCGCCTGCTGGGCGGGCGCCTGCAGGGCGGGCGTCTGCTGGACGGGCGCTTGCTGCAGCGGAGCCTGCTGGGCGGGCGCCTGCCGGGTACCGAGGACCCGGACCAGGTAGGGCGTCATACCGTTGCTGCGCACCGGCGCGACCTGGACGACGTCGCCGACTTCCAGCATCTGCCCGTTACCCAGGTACATCGCCACGCTCTGAGTGCCCTCGGGGCCATAGAAGAGCATGTCGCCCCGGCGAGCCTGCTGCGGCAGCACTTTCTGGCCGAGCTTGTAGATGTCGCCGGAGGAGCGCGGCAGCCGGATCCCGGCGCCCGCATAGGCGTACTGCATCAGGCCCGAGGCGTCGAAGCCGACAGTGGTGATGCCGCTTCCTCGGCCGCGGGTCGGGCCCGTGATGCCGCCGCCGCCCCAGGCGAACGGCACGCCGCGCTGGGACAGCCCGCGCATGACGACGACGTCGGTGGCCTGCTGATAGTCCATCGGCCGCACGACCGGGTCTGCGCTCGCCGCGGCCGGCGCGAGCAACGCGCCGGCCAGCATGGCCAGGCCCGTTGCGAAGAGGTAAAGGCGTTTCATGCGGGTTCCTTCCGGTTCAGCGGCTCCGGCGCGGTGACGTCGCGCATCGGCCGCCATTGCTTGCATGACTCGCTCGAAGGCCTCACCGTCGAGGCCCGCGTCGCGGCATGACTTTAGCTAGCTAGATAACTAACTAACTAACTAACTAAGTAGCTGAGCGGGTGAATGAATCAATGAAGCAATGAATGATTCAATGCAGCCGTTTGCGTTTGCACCGCCTCATTCACACCAGTCACTACAGACACTTTTACAACAGAATCCAGGGTCGGGTGACAGCTGGTGGGGCTCACACGGGATTATTTGCCGGAACGTGATCGGACAGTGACTGGGCCAGCGAAAACCGCATGCGCAGTGGTGATTTCGATCTCGCGGTGGGGCCGCGGCGGGCATTGGTGGTCTCGCCCGTGAATGCGACCGGGTTGTCACCAGACGCCGCTGGTGCCGAGTATGGGCTGGCGGCGTCGAGACTGCGTTCAGCGCTACTTTTTCGCCTCGACGTCGCTGCCACCGCAGGCTCGACAACTCAGCGAACGGGCCCGACGAACGTACCGGCGGGACCCCTCAGCGCCAGTAGCTTTCGCTGAAGGTGGTGAGCATGAAGCCGGCCACCGAGGCGACCATGAGCAGTGTGAGCGACAGCACCGGCCAGAAGGACATGTACCAGCCCTTCAACAGCGACACCACCGGACCGAGGACGGCTGCGGCAATGGCCGCGCCGATTCCACCCCACGCCAGCGGTCGGATGTAGAAGTCGATCCCGAAGGGCACCGCGCCACACTCGTCCCCCTCGCACACGTGGGCGAGGAAGCCGAAGAGCCGCACCGGCCATGTGGTCTCGGTGGCCAGCATCAGGAGCAGGATCAGCAGCGTGACGGTGCTGATGACGTCCCACGGGACCAGCCTCAGCCGCAGCACCCGGGGCGTTTCCTCGTCGTAGTCGACCGGCGTCCACGTGGCGGGGTTCGCCGGGCCGGGGTCCTCGGGCTGATGTGGCGTGGCCATGTCCTCCCATGCTTCCCGATGGCCGGGAAATGTGCGACCCGGCTGCTTTACGCTGCATGTCTATGCCCGCGGCCAGAGCCCGGTTGACCCCCGGCGAAATCACGGCGATCGACGCCGCGCACTTGTGGCACCCCTACAGCACCATCGGCAGGGAAGCTGTGCCGCCCGTCGTGGCGGTCGGCGCCCGCGGCGCCAGGCTGACGCTGATTCGCGACGGACGGCCGGCTGAGGCTCTGGACGCGATGAGCTCCTGGTGGACCGCCATCCACGGGCACGGCCACCCGGTTCTGGACGCGGCGCTGACCACCCAGCTCGGCGCGCTGAACCACGTGATGTTCGGCGGACTGACCCACGAACCCGCGGCTCGGCTGGCTCAGCTACTGGTGGAGATCACGCCCGCAGGACTGGAGACGGTCTTCTTCAGCGACTCGGGGTCGGTGTCGGTCGAGGTCGCGGTGAAGATGGCGCTGCAGTACTGGCGCAGCCGTGCGCGGCCCGGTAAACACCGGCTCATGACCTGGCGCGGCGGCTACCACGGCGACACCTTCACCCCGATGAGCGTCTGCGACCCCGAGGGCGGCATGCATGCGCTGTGGAACGACATCCTCGTCCGCCAGGTGTTCGCCCCGCAGGTGCCGCGGCACTACGACCCGGCCTACAGTGCAGTGTTCGAGGAGCAGCTGGCCGAACACGCTCACGAGCTGGCGGCCGTGGTCGTCGAGCCCGTCGTGCAGGGCGCGGGCGGGATGCGCTTTCACGACCCCCGCTATCTGTCCGACCTGCACCAGATGTGCCGGCGCCATGAGGTATTGCTGGTGTTCGACGAGATCGCCACCGGCTTCGGCCGCACCGGGGAGTTGTTCGCAGCCGACCACGCCGGGGTGAGCCCCGACATCATGTGCGTCGGCAAGGCGCTGACCGGGGGATACCTGAGCATGGCCGCCACCCTGTGCACCCGCGATATCGCCGACACGATCAGTGCCGGGGAGGTGGGTGCGCTGATGCACGGTCCCACGTTCATGGCCAATCCGCTGGCCTGCGCGGTGTCGGTGGCCAGCGTCCAGCTGCTGCTGGGCCAGGACTGGCGGTCGCGGGTCGCCGAGATCGGCTTCGGCCTGGCCCACGGGCTCGAGCCAGCGCGGGCGCTACCCCGTGTCACCGACGTGCGGGTATTCGGCGCGATCGGCGTCATCGAATGCGACCGGCCCGTCGAGCTGGCCGCCGCCACCGCGGCGGCGCTGGACCGCGGTGTCTGGCTACGTCCGTTCCGCAACCTGATCTACGCCATGCCGCCCTACATCTGCACGCCCGCCGAGATCGCGCAGATCGCGTCCGCGATGGTCGAGGTCGCGCGGCTCCCCGTCGACGCGTGAGCGCCTGACCAGGGCGCGCTTCGAGGGTGAGGGCGGTGGGCGCGGGAAGCGCGTCCCAGGTGCGGCCGTCGCGGGCTCGCGCTCTCAGGAAAATCTCAACAACTTCTTGGGCTTTGGCTAGCTCGGCACAAAGGATCCACAAAGCCGGGGGGCCCAGTATCTATCTCATGACCAGCGAGTTGCTCTGCGCGAACCTCATCGAACGCTACCTGGACACCTGCGGGCTGCGTTTCCTCCGGGGCGACCACGATGGCGAGTACTTCTGCGCCGCGAACACCGCCTCCGGCCGGCTTCATGTCCGCCTCGAGATTTGCGCGTCGTTCGGCGACGTCGTGAACATCAGTGTCACTCCCGCCCGGTCTATCCCCGTCGCCGACCGTCCCCGGCTGACGAACTTCGCCGACACGTGGAACCGGCAAAACCGCGGAGTCACCGCGATCGTGCAAGGTTGCCCGGACCCTCAGCGAATCGGTATCTCGGCCCGCAGGTCCCAGTGGATCCGGGACGGTATCACGTTCGAGGAGTTTGCCTCTTTGGTGGACCGCACCATCGCCGCCGCGATCGATTTGTTTGCTCAGGTGAAGCCTGTTGTGGACGTGCCCTCGACCACGCAGCCGGTGTTACGGAACGCCGGCTGAGATTCCGGCGCCACGCACATCGACAACCCGCAGAAAGCGGGGTCGGCAACCGCTAAGAATACTTAGCCTGAATCCGTGGTTGGGCCGGTGATTTGATCGGCGCGTCAACAGCGAAAGCGCCTTCTGAACTGGGATAATACGAGTGCTGACGTCGTATTTGTCCAGAGTTCAAGAAGGCACTTTCGATGCACTCATCCTATACGTTCACCGCCGACTCGGCGGTCTTTGACGAGCAAAACTTCGTGGCGGCCGCGGGCCTGGTGCCGGTGTTGGACCTAGCTGAGCAGGCTGGTCTTTCGGAGTTGATCGGCGAACATGTGGACCTGCCGTCGACGCGGGTGGCGTCGGGGGCGGTGAATCCGGCCGGCAAGCTGACCTCGATCATCGCGGGCATGATGTGCGGCGCGGACAGCATCGACGATGCCGGCGTGCTGCGCGCGGGCGGCACCCCGCGGGTGTTCGACGAGGTGTATGCGCCCTCCACGTTGGGGATCTTTCTGCGCGAGTTCACTTTCGGGCACGCCAACCAACTCGCTGCGGTAGGTCGAGCCCATCTGGTGGCGCTCGCGGCGCGGGTACCGCTGTTACCCGGCATCGAGCAACGCGCTTTTGTCGACATCGACTCGCTGCTGCGCCCGGTCTACGGGTACCACAAGCAGGGCGCCAGCTTCGGGCACGCCAAGATCGCCAGCCGCGCGCTGCTGCGCAAAGGCCTCTCACCGCAGATCACTACCATCTCCACCGCGCAGGCCGCACCGGTGATCGCCGAGGCCAGGCTGCGCAGCGGCAAGGCCGCCTCCGGGCGCGCGGCCGCCTCCCAGATCACGGTGGCCATCGGCACCGCCCGCGCCTGCGGGGCCG
>NZ_JBMIOP010000017.1:0-48753 GCF_049197365.1 Mycobacterium sp. THU-M104 | reverse complement strand
GGAACAGGCTGGACGCCTCGACCGAGCCTACGTCGGACTGGGCGATCGGCGTGACGGTCATCGACCAGGGAATGTACACGTTGTGCTGGGTGCGCCGGCGACCGGAGGCGTCGACGTAGGTCACCGAGATGATGTCGCCGGGCGCCTTGGTGCCGGTCACCGAATAGGTGACCTGCCGCGGACCGGTCGGGGTGGTGGTCGTCGGCGGGGGCGCCGCGGCCGTCGAGGTGGCCGACGGCTCCGCCGAGGTGGTCGCCGGCGGGGGCGGCGGCGGGGTCACCGTCACCGTCTGGGTTTCGGTGGCAGTCGGGGGCGGTGGCGGCGGAGGCGGCGGCGGGGGGGGCGGTTTCGTCGTGGTGATCTGGTCCTGCATCGGCGGGTTCGACGGTGTGGTGGTGGCCGGGTTGGCGAGCTTGCTGGTGTCGGTACGCGCGAAGAGCAGCGAAACCGACACCACGAGCGCGATCGCCGCCACGATCGCGGCGACACCGACCACCCACGGCCAGCGCGGAGCACGGTGTTCGTTTTCCGGTTCGGGCGCCTCGTCGTAGTCGTCGTACTCGTAAAGCCGAAGGTCGGCCGGCACGTAGGGGCCGCCGGTGACATGCTCGGACTCGGGCGCCGAATAGGCCCGGGAGTATGCGTCCGTCTGGACGCCCCGGTCAGCGGCCGGCACCTCGGCGTCGTCGACGTGTTGGAGTTCCTCCGCCGGACCGGCTTCGGCGCCGGGTTCAGGGTCGTCGCCGTGTCCGTCAGCGGAATCCGGTTCGGGGCTGAGCTTGCTCACGGAATCGGGGTGTTCAGGTTTCCATCCTGGGGGGTTCGGCCCGCTCATCTTCGCCTGCCCTGTCCAACTGCGTCACAAGCGCGCGGGGCTCCGCGGTCACATCGTTGCGCGCGCACTTCACAAGTTCTCATCCTGCCTGGACAAACCCTACCGAACCGAAAGCGCCAAAAGCGTCCTGGCGAACTGGCCACCGGTCACGTGATCCGATTGTGACCTTCGCGTTCCGAAATCAGTGTTTCTCGGGCCCGACGTAGTACTCGAAGACCAACCCGCCCACCGACGCGAGGATGAAAACCACCCCCGCGGCAAGCAGCCACGGCAGCCACAGCGCGACACCGACCGCCGTCACCGAGGCGGAGAGCGCGACCATGAGCGGCCACCAGCTGTGCGGGCTGAAGAACCCCAATTCGCCTGCGCCGTCGCTGATCTCAGCACCTTCATAGTCCTCGGGCCGGGTGTCGAGCCGGCGCGCCACGAACCGGAAGAAGGTGGCCACGATCAGGGCCATGCCGCCGGTCAACGCCAGCGCGGCCGTGCCCGCCCACTCCACACCACCGGTCGCGTACAACGAAGTCAACACCCCGTAAACCACCGCCACGATGACAAAGAACCCGGCGACGAACTCGAACAGCCTCGCTTCGATATGCATTGAGCGTCCTCACCTACTGGCTTGTGGTCAATTCACCGCGGCGGGTGTCGAACGGATGGGTGGTCACCGCCATGGGGGGCTGGTTTATCGCCTGCAGCGCCTGGGCGTTGGTCTTGCCTTCCATACGTTGGTGCAGGTAGGCCTTGAAGTCGTTCGCCGACACCACCCGGACCTCGAAATTCATCATCGAATGGTAGGTGCCGCACATCTCGGCGCAGTGACCGACGAATGCGCCGGTCTTGTCGATCTGCTCCACCTGGAACACGTTGACGGAGTTGTTCGCTTTCGGGTTGGGCATCACGTCACGCTTGAACAGGAATTCGGGCACCCAGAACGAATGCACCACGTCGGCGGACGCCAGCTGGAACTCGATGCGCTTGCCCTCGGGAAGCACGAGCACCGGGATTTCGGTGGTGGTCCCCAACGTTTCGATCTTGTCGAAGTTGAGGTAGCTGAGGTCCTCACCGTGGAGCCCGTGCGCCGGGCCGACGAGTTCATCGCCATGCTTGTCGACTCCCACCGGCCTGGAGACCATGGCCTTCTTGCGGGCGGGGTCGGCGCCGTCATAGGTGAAGGTGCCGTCCTTGAAGTCGACGCGCTGGTAACCGAACTTCCAGTTCCACTGGAAGGCGGTGACGTCGATCACCACGTCCGGGTCCTTGGCGATGTGCAACACCTTCTCTTGGACCACGACGGTGAAGTAGAACAGCACCGAGATGATCAGAAAGGGCATCACCGTGAGCACCAGCTCCAAGGGCATGTTGTAGCCGAACTGGCGGGGCAACTCGGTGTCGGTCGCCTTCTTGCGGTGGAAGGCCGAAGACCAGAAGATGAGCCCCCACACGATGCCGCCGACGGCCAGGGAGGCGATGACGGCGCCGATCCACAGCTCCCGGTTCAGGTGCGCTTCCGGGGTGATGCCTTCCGGCCAGCCCATCCCCAGCGCCTGCGACCAGCTGCAGCCACTCACGCTGACCGCAAGCGCTCCCAGCATGCCGGCCAGTGCCAGCGGCCGGCGACGCCGGAACAGCCCCCGCACGCTGACGGGAAGACCACCCGAAAGCCCTTGAAACCTGACCTGCGACAAACAGTGCGAACGGACCTGCTCGCGAGGTGTCACGTTGGCGCCTCCAGACTCGGATATCGAATACTACGCAGCGTAGACCACGGCTCTGACGCCGGCGACGAAACCCCGGCTGCACCATTCTCCAGGTCGCCGGATCCGCCGGTGACCTCTCGCGGGCGGGCACCACATCCAGCAGCCAGGTGCGGCATACTGGGGCGCCGTGTGCGGACTGTTGGCTTTTGTCGCGGCCCCGGCGGTTGCTGCGGCCCCCGATGGGGCAGCCCGGGCCGACGCGTCCGTCGCGCGTGCGTCGCACCTGATGCGCCACCGAGGGCCCGACGAGCCGGGCACCTGGACCGATCCGGACGCCGACGGCGCGGTCGTATTCGGTTTCAACCGACTGTCGATCATCGACATCGCCCACTCGCACCAACCGCTGCGCTGGGGGCCGCCCGAACATCCCGGCCGCTACGTGCTGGTGTTCAACGGCGAGATCTACAACTACCTTGAGCTGCGCGACGAACTTGCCGCCCGGCACGGCGCCGCGTTCGCCACCGACGGCGACGGCGAGGCCGTCGTCGCCGGATACCACCACTGGGGCACTGAGGTGCTGGGCCGCCTGCGCGGCATGTTCGCATTCGCCCTGTGGGACACCGAAACTCGTGAATTGTTCTGCGCGCGTGATCCTTTCGGTATCAAGCCGCTGTTCGTCGCCACCGGCGCCGGCGGCACCGCGGTGGCCAGTGAGAAGAAGTGCCTGCTGGATCTGGCCGATCTGCTGCGCTTCGACACCGGGATCGACGAGCGGGCGGTTCAGCATTACACGGTTCTGCAGTACGTGCCGGAGCCCGAGACGCTGCACCGCGGGGTACGCCGGCTGGAATCGGGCTGCTACAGCCGGATCCGTCCCGGCCGGCAGCCCGAGGTCACCCGGTACTTCGTGCCGCGCTTCGCGCCAGTGCCACTGACCCGTGACGCCGAACAAGCCCGCTACGACGAGATCACCGCGGTGCTCGAGGATTCGGTGGCAAAGCACATGCGCGCCGACGTCACCGTGGGTGCTTTTCTGTCCGGGGGCATCGACTCCACCGCCATCGCGGCGCTGGCCATCCGGCACAATCCGCGGCTGATCACGTTCACCACCGGCTTCGAGCGGGAGGGATTCTCCGAGATCGACGTCGCGGTGGCCTCCGCCGAGGCCATCGGCGCCCGCCACATCGCCAAGATCGTCACCCCGCAGGAGTTCGTGGCGGCCCTGCCCGAGATCGTCTGGTACCTCGATGAGCCGGTGGCCGACCCCGCGCTGGTACCGCTGTTCTTCGTCGCGCGCGAAGCCCGCAAACACGTCAAGGTGGTGCTCTCCGGTGAGGGCGCCGACGAGCTGTTCGGCGGGTACACGATCTACCGGGAGCCGCTTTCGTTGCGGCCCTTCGACTATCTGCCGCGGCCGCTGCGCAAGTCGATGGGCAGGGTGTCCAAACCGCTGCCCGAGGGCATGCGCGGCAAGAGCCTGCTGCACCGTGGTTCGTTGACGCTCGAGGAGCGCTACTACGGCAACGCCCGCAGCTTCTCCGACGCGCAGTTGCGCGACGTGCTGCCGGGATTCCGCGAAGACTGGACACACACCGACGTCACCGCCGCGGTGTACGCGGAATCGGCCGGCTTGGATCCGGTGGCCCGCATGCAGCACCTCGACCTGTTCACCTGGCTGCGCGGCGACATCCTGGTCAAGGCCGACAAGATGACGATGGCCAACTCGCTGGAGCTGCGGGTGCCGTTCCTGGACCCGGAGGTCTTCGCCGTGGCGTCGCGGCTGCCCGTGGAGGCGAAGATCACTCGCAAGACCACAAAGTACGCACTGCGTCGCGCGCTGGAGCCCGTCGTGCCGGCGCACGTGCTGCACCGGCCCAAGCTCGGCTTCCCGGTGCCGATCCGGCATTGGCTGCGCGCCGGTGAGCTGATGGAGTGGGCCTACGCGATGGTCGACTCGTCGCAGGCCGGTCACCTGCTCGACGTGCCCGCTGTCCGCCGGATGCTCGACGAGCACCGCAACGGCGTCGTCGATCACAGCCGCCGACTGTGGACTGTACTGATCTTCATGCTGTGGCACGCCATCTTCGTCGATCAGAGCGTGACACCGCAGATCAGCGAACCGGTCTACCCAGTCCAGCTTTGATGGCGAGCAGTCGCAAAAGCCCGCAATTTCAGGCCGAAATCGGGGCTTTTGCTGGGGCACCTCCCGCTTGCGAGGGACTGCTCGCGACCACTAAGCCAGCACCGCGGCGATCTCGGCGGCCGCCTCGTCGCCGTAGGCCCCGGCCAGCCGGGTCCTGGCGACCTCGTGATCCCACGTCCACTCCTGGGTCCCCGTGGACTCCAGCACCAGCACGGCCACCAGCGAGCCCAACTGCGCCGAGCGCTCCAGGCTCAGGTCGGCGCTGCGCCCGGTGAGGAAGCCGGCGCGGAACGCGTCGCCGACGCCGGTGGGGTCGACCTGACTGGTCTCGGGCACCACGTCGACGTGGATGCTGGTGCCGTCGGGCTGCACCACGTCCACCCCCTTGGGGCCCAGCGTGGTGACCCGCAGGCGGATCTGCGCCATGACGTCGGCTTCCGTCCAGCCGGTCTTGGACAGCATCAGGTCCCATTCGTAGTCGTTGGTGAACAGGTACTCGGCGCCGTCGACGAGCTTGCGGATCTCGTCTCCCGACAACCGGGCCAGCTGCTGGGACGGGTCCGCGGCGAACGGGAGCCCCAGTTTGCGGCATTCGTCGGTGTGCACGACCATCGCCTCGGGGTCGTTGGCGCCGATGATCACCAACTCCGGCTCGCCCAGGTCCGAGATCACGTCGACGAGCTTGATGTTGCGGGCCTCCGACATGGCGCCGGGGTAGAACGATGCGATCTGGGCCATGTCGACGTCGGTGGTGCAGGTAAAGCGCGCCGTGTGCGCACTATCTGAGATCAGGACGTGATCACAGTTGACGTTGTGGGCCAGCAGCCATTCGCGGTAGTCGGCGAAGTCGTCACCGGCGGCACCGACGAGGGCCACGTCACCGCCGAGCACCCCGATGGCGAAGGCGATGTTGCCGGCCACGCCGCCGCGGTGGATCACCAAGTCGTCCACCAGGAAGCTGAGCGAGACCTTCTGAAGATGATCGGCCAGCAGCTGTTCGGAGAAGCGGCCGGGGAACCGCATCAGATTGTCGGTCGCTATCGACCCAGTCACCGCGATCGTCACGAAATCTCCATCCTTCATTAATAAGACTGTCTACCTTACTCGCGTGCATTGACCGTCGTTGCGTCCGCGGTCCGGGCGAACCGGTGCGCTAGCCTGCCTACAAACCTCACCAGTCGCCGAGCCCCGACGAGCGGGCGGTCACCCGCCCCCGACCCTTTACCGGGCGCCCCAACTACCACCGTAGGAGATCCACGATGGCCGGTCCGCACCCCCCGAACCACACCGTCGGCCATGACCGTCCAGCGCCGTCCGCAGCGTCGCGGCCGTTCGAGTACCCCAACGATCACGCGGTCGGCGACTCGACGTTCGGTCCTGCGGCGGGGGGTCCTGCGGGACCCCCGCCGCTCAATTATGCAGGTCCGCCACCGGCGCCGGTCGGCTACCCGCAGCGACGGTCCAAGCGACGTTTGCTGGTCAGTGTCCTGGTGGCCGTCGCCCTGGCGGCCACGACGACTGTGGCGATCGTGTACGGGGTCCGTACCAACGGCGCCAACACCGGCGCGACGTTCTCGGAGGGTGCGGCCAAAACGGCCATTCAGGGCTACCTGAACGCGCTGGACCACCGCGATCTCGATGTCGTCGTCCACAACGCTCTGTGCGGCATGTACGACGGGGTGCGCGACAAGCGATCGGACCTGGCGCTGGCCAGGCTCGCCAGCGACGCCTTCCGCAAGCAGTTCTCCCAGGTCGAGGTGACCTCGATCGACAAGATCGTGTACTTATCGCAGTATCAGGCCCAGGTGTTGTTCACGATGCGCGTTTCGCCCACGTTCGGTGGCGCGATGCACGGGCACGGGCAGGTGCAGGGCATAGCGCAATTGCTGTTCCAGCGCGGCCAGATCATGGTGTGCTCGTACGTGTTGCGCACCGGCGGTTCGTACTAGAGCCCGAATGCCGCAGCTGCCGTCAACGTCAACGAGTCAGCTGAAGGTCAGTTGAAGGAGTCCCCGCAGGCGCAAGAACCGGTGGCGTTGGGGTTGTCGATGGTGAAGCCCTGCTTCTCGATCGTGTCGACGAAGTCGATCGAGGCGCCCTCGACGTAGGGCGCGCTCATCCGGTCCACCGTCAGCCTGACGCCGCCGAACTCCACGGTCAGATCGCCGTCCAGCGTCCGATCGTCGAAAAACAGGTTGTAGCGCAGGCCCGCGCAGCCGCCCGGCTGAACCGCGATGCGCAGCGCCAAGTCGTCACGGCCCTCCTGCTCGAGCAGGGACTGCGCCTTGGCGGCAGCGGCCTCGGTCAGGATCACGCCGTGGGTCTTGGCATCCGACTCGTTTTGCACCGTCATTGCTTCTCCTACATGCCTCATCGTTACTGCATGCCCATGCATGCCTCAGTGGGTGAGTGGGTCCGCGTCAGCAGGGCCCGATCGACTCCGAAAAAACCCTCTTGCTCAACGGTACCTCGCCGGACCGCTATTCCCGAGTCGAGCCGCCGCCTGGGAGGCCAGTCCCATCAGCTGGTTGGCGGCGTCGGCCTGCGCGAGTCGCGCCGAACCGGCGTAGTCGGCGATCGACAAGGCCGACATGATGCCCGCCGTGCGCACCGCCGAGTTGTCCAGCCCGACCTGTCCGGCCAGCACGATCACCGGGATGCCCCGCGGGCGGGCCTCGTCGGCGAGGAATCCCACCACCTTGCCGTGCAGTGACTGCTCGTCGAGCCGCCCCTCCCCGGTAAGGATCATCTCCGCGATGTCGAGGTCGTCAGCCAGGTGGGTGTGCTCGGCGATGATCTGGGCGCCCGATTCGCACCGAGCGCCGAGCGCCAGCAGCCCCGCGCCGATGCCGCCGGCGGCGCCCGCTCCGGGCTCGGAGCTCACGTCACGTCCGGCCGCGGCTTCCAGCTCCAGCGCCCACGTCTCGAGGCGCACCTCCAGGGCCGCGACGGCGGCGGTGTCGGCACCCTTCTGCGGCCCGAACACCCGGGCGGCCCCCCAGGGCCCGGTCAGCGGGTATTCGGTGTCCGAGGCGATGATCAGCTCGATGCCGGCCAGTTTCCGGCGGGCGGCGTCCAGCCCGCCGAGCTCGGCGATCATGCCCTGGCCGCCGTCGGTGCACGCGCTGCCACCCAGCCCGACCACGATCCGCCTTGCCCCGTAGCACAGCGCCTCGTCGATGAGCTGGCCCACTCCCCTGCTGTGGGCCGCGAGCGCCGTCTCCGGGGTCGGCGGGCCACCCAGCAGGGCCAGACCACAGGCCTGGGCGCACTCCAGATAGGCCGTCGACGAATAGGCATCCATCACCCAGTCGGCGCCGACAGTCGTGTCCAGCGGCCCGGACACCTTCAGGCACCGTTTCCGCCCCAGCCGGCTGGCCAGGACCTCGACAAAGCCCGGGCCGCCATCGGACTGCGGGGCCACGATGAACCGGTCACCCGGGCGTGACCGGTTCCAGCCGGTCGCGATGGAGGCGGCTGCCTCTACCGCCGACAGGCTGTCGCCGTAGCAGTCGGGTGCCACCAGCACCAGCATGGCCGGTAGCTGGAGACGACCTGGCCTGAGACCGACGGCAGCACCATCCGAGGCCATCGAGCCGTCGTCCATCACAGGCAGCCGTTCAGCACAGGGCTAAGCGTAGGGCCATCCTCGCCGTCGGCGCATCGCCAACCGGAATGCTTTCCGGGGCGATCCCACGCGCCGGCCGCGGCGCGAAGTAACCTGACGGCTGTGAAGCGACTGGGCCGCAGGAAGAACCACGAAGACGACCTCGGGGAAGACGTGCCGGAGCCGGTCTCGGGTGCCGGCGACGGGGCCCTCGGCGAGTCACGCCGGACCGCACCCAAAGGCCGTCCCACCCCCAAGCGCAACAACGCCCGGCGCAGCGCCAAGAAGGGGCCGGTCGCGCCGGCACCCATGACCGCCTCGGAGGCACGGGCCCGACGCAGGTCCCTGGCCAAGCCCAAGCTCAGCCGCGCGGAACGCAGGGCCGACAAGGCCGCCAGCCGCGCCAGGATGACGGACCGCCGCGAACGCATGATGGCCGGCGAAGAGGCCTACCTGCTGCCGCGCGATCAGGGGCCGGTGCGCCGGTATGTCCGCGACGTGGTGGACGCCCGGCGCAACCTGCTCGGATTGTTCATGCCGGCGACACTGTTCTTGCTGTTCGTGATGTTCGCGGTCCCGCAGGTGCAGCTCTACATGTCCCCGGCGATGCTGCTGGTGATGGCGGTGATGTCTGTCGATGCGCTCATCCTGGGCCGCAAGGTGACCAGAATGGTCGATGCGAAATTCCCGAACAATACCGAAAGCCGCTGGAAAATCGGTCTCTACGCCGCCAGTCGGGCGTCCCAGATGCGCAGGATGCGGGCGCCGAAGCCCCAGGTCGAACGCGGCAGCAGTGTCGGCTGAGCCTCGCCTGAAAGCCGCCTGACCCCGGTGCGCACGCTGGTGCTGGGCGGGATCAGGTCCGGCAAGTCACGCTGGGCCGAGAAAGCCATCGCCGGGGAGCTGCCACCTGGTCGGCCCGTCCGTTACCTGGCCCCGGGCAGGGTCGACGAGGCCGACCCGGCCTGGGCGGAGCGGGTGGCCCGGCACCGCGGCCGGCGGCCCACGCACTGGGCGACGGTGGAAACCGAGGAGATCGCGGCCCAGCTGCGGCAGTCGCCGGACACCCCGGCGCTCATCGACGATCTCGGCGCGTGGCTGACCGCCGCGCTGGATCGCAACAACGCGTGGGGAAACGGTTCGCCGGCGCTGCCCGTCCACGAGATGATCGACGACATACTGACCGCTATCGCGGCTTTCGCCGCCCCACTGGTGCTGGTCAGCCCTGAGGTCGGGCTGACCGTGGTGCCGCCCGCCGCGTCCGGCCGCCGGTTCGCCGACGAACTGGGCAGCCTCAACCAGCGCGTCGCCGAGGTGTGCGATCGAGTGGTCCTGGTGGTGGCCGGACAGGCGGTGTCCATCAAGCCCTCGGGAATCTGATGGAATTCCCGCCGATCCCGCCGCCGGATGCCGCTGCCACTGCCGCCGCCCGCGCTCGCCAGGACACCCTGACCAAGCCGCGGGGAGCGCTCGGCCGCCTCGAGGACCTGTCGGTCTGGGTCGCGTCATGTCAGGCGCGGTGCCCTCCGCGGCAGTTCGGACGCGCCCGGGTGGTGGTGTTCGCGGGCGACCACGGCGTCGCCCGCGCCGGAGTGTCGGCGTATCCACCGGAGGTGACCGCCCAGATGGTCGCGAATATCGCATCCGGCGGGGCGGCGATCAACGTGGTGGCCGAGATCGCCGGTGCGACGGTACGGGTCGCGGACCTTGCCGTCGACGCCGACGCCGCCTCCGAGGGGATCGCCGTCCACAAGGTGCGGCACGGCAGCGGCGACATCAGCGTGCAGGACGCGTTGACCCACCAGGAAACCGTCGCCGCGATCGCCGCGGGCCGGCGCATCGCTGACGAAGAAGTCGATGCCGGCGCCGACCTGCTCATCCCCGGCGACATGGGGATCGGCAACACCACCCCCGCGACGGTGTTGGTGGCGGCGTTGACCAACACCGAGCCCGTGGCTGCGATCGGGTTCGGCACCGGGATCGACGACGCCGCGTGGGCGCGCAAGACGGCCGCGGTGCGCGACGCTCTGTTCCGGTCGCGGCTGGTGTTGACCGACCCGGTGGGGCTGCTGCGCTGCTGCGGCGGTGCGGACCTGGCCGCCATGGCGGGTTTTTGCGCGCAAGCGGCCGTGCGGCGCACGCCGGTGCTGCTCGACGGCATGGCCGTGACGGCCGCGGCGCTGATCGCCGAGCACCTGGCCCCGGGCGCCCGGCAGTGGTGGCAGGCCGGTCACCGCTCCCGCGAGCCGGGCCACTCGCTGGCCCTGGGGGCCCTCGCGCTGGAGCCGATCCTGGACCTGGGGATGCGGCTGGGCGAGGGCAGCGGCGCGGCCACGGCGCTGCCGGTGCTGCGGGCCGCGGTGGCCACGCTGGCGTCCATGGCGACCTTCGGCGAGGCCGGCGTCTCCGACCGCGCACGCCCGTGATGCGTTCGCTGGCAACGGCTTTCGCTTTCGGAACCGTGCTGCCCGTGCCCCGCGCCGAGCCGATGGGCCGCGGCGCCATGACCGCGTTTCCGGTGGTCGGCGCCGCCCTGGGGCTTTTGGCCGCGGCTGTCGTGTGGGGCGGCGCGGCGGCGTTCGGAACGGCCAGCCCGTTGCCCGGACTGCTCGCCGTGGCAGCGCTGCTGCTCGCGACCCGCGGCCTGCACCTCGACGGTGTCGCCGACACGGCCGACGGGCTCGGCTGCTACGGGCCACCGGAGCGCGCGCTGGCGGTGATGCGGCAGGGATCCGCCGGGGCGTTCGGCGTGGCTGCCGTCGTGCTCATGATCACGCTGCAGGGGTTCGCGTTCTCAGCCCTGCGGCCGACGGGGATCGTCGTGGCGGTCGTCGCAGGCCGGGTCACCGCGGTCCTGGCCTGTCGCTGCTCGGTGCCGGCGGCCGACGGCAGCGCCCTGGGCGTGCGCGTCGCCGGCAGCCAGCCCGCGCCGGTGGCGGCGGCCTGGGTCGCGGTGTTGCTCGCCGCCTCCGTGCCAGCCGGGGCGCTGCCGTGGCAGGGCCCGGTGGCGGTGCTGGTGGCGCTGGGCTGCGGCGCCGCCCTGGCCGGGCACTGCGTGCGGCGGTTCGACGGCATCACCGGTGACGTGCTGGGCGCCGCGATCGAGTTGACGACGACGGTCGGCGCGCTGACACTGGCGGCCTTCCAGGGGTGAGCAGACCGAACAGCCCCCGAAACCGCCGGTTTCGGGGGCTGTTCGGTCTGCTCGCGTGGGTTACCCGAGCCGAGCCATCCAGCCGTGGGTGTCGGCGAAGGTGCCGCGCTGGATTCCGGTGAGCGTGTCGCGCAGCGCCATCGTCACCTCGCCGGGCTCGCCGTCGGCGATGGTGAACTCGCCATCGCCGTACTTGACCCGCGACACCGGGGTGATGACAGCGGCGGTGCCGCACGCGAACACCTCGGTGATCTCGCCGGCGGCCGCCTTCTTCTGCCACTCGTCGATATCGACCTTGCGTTCCTCAACACTGAATCCCGCATCGATCGCCAACTGCAGCAACGAATCCCGCGTGATACCCGGCAACAGCGAGCCAGACAGCTCCGGGGTGACCAGCCGCGCGGACCCGCCGCTGCCGAAAACGAAGAAGATGTTCATCCCGCCCATCTCCTCCACGAAGCGGCGCTCGACGGCGTCCAGCCACACCACCTGGTCGCAACCGTTGTCGGCGGCTTCGGCCTGTGCCAGCAGCGAGGCGGCATAATTGCCGCCGAACTTGGCCGCGCCGGTGCCCCCCGGGCACGCCCGGACGTACTCCGACGACACCCAGACGCTGACCGGGCTGACGCCTCCCTTGAAATAGGCACCGGCCGGGGAGGCGATCAACAGGTAACGGAACTGCTTTGCCGGCCGCACCCCCAGCCCTGGCTCGGTGGCGATGATGAACGGCCGCAGGTACAGCGCGTCTTCCCCGCCGGCGGCGGGCACCCAGGTCTTGTCGACGCCGATGAGCTGACACAACGAACCCATGAACAACTCGTCGGGCAGCTCCGGCATCGCCATCCGGCGGGCCGACGAGCGCAACCTGGCGGCATTGGCCTCGGCACGGAACGACACGATCGAGTCATCGGCCCACCGATACGCCTTGAGGCCTTCGAACACCTCCTGCGCGTAGTGCAGCACGATGGCCGACGGATCCAGTTCGATCGGCCCGTACGGGGTGACGCGCGCGTCATGCCAGCCCCGGCCGTCGGTGTAGTCGATCGACACCATGTGGTCGGTGTGATATTTCCCGAAACCCGGCTCGGCCAGGATGGATTCGCGTTCCTCGCCGGACGCCGGATGTGGCGAGCATGAAACCGTGAATACAGGGGAGCCGCTCGTCATGGCGCCGATTGTATCTCCGGCTGCGAAGCGGCCTTTCGCCACTGTGAACGCTACCGAGCGCTAATGGGTTTTCGCCGCGACGAAAGGCGGCCGCACGACCTCGCATTCGACGGAGCGGCCACGCACGTCGACGGTCACGCGCCGGCCGTCCTCGATGCCGGCGCCGGTGTCGATCAACGCCAGCCCGATGCCGGCCTGCAGCGTGGGCGAGAACGTTCCGGAGGTGGTGAAACCGACCGGGGTGTCCCCGGCCAGCACCGTGAGCCCCGGACGCAGCACCCCGCGGTTGATCATGCGCAGCCCGCGCAGCAGCCGCCGCGGCCCGGCCGCCTTCTCGGCCAGCAGCGCGTCGCGGCCGAAGAAGGCGGCCTTCTTCCAGCCGACCGCCCAGCCGCACCGGGCCTGCAGCGGCGAGATGTCGAGCGAAAGTTCGTGCCCGTGCAGCGGATAGCCCATCTCGGTGCGTAGGGTGTCGCGGGCGCCCAGGCCGGCGGGCTCCCCGCCGGCGGCACGCACGGAAGCGAGCAGCGCGTCGAACACCACCCCCGCCGAATCCCAGGGCGGCAGCAGTTCGTAGCCGTGCTCGCCGGTGTAGCCGCTGCGGCACACCCGCACCGGCACCCCGGAGTAGGAGCCGTCGGCGTAGGCCATGTACTCCATGTCGGTCGGCAGCCCCAGCTCCCCGAGCACGTCCACCGACTTCGGCCCCTGCACGGCCAGCACCGCGTAGGCGCGGTGCTGGTCGGTGATCGTCAGGCCGGATCCCGAACCGGCCTCGGCCGCCGCCCGCAGCGCCGCGACGACGGCGGCGGTGTTGGCGGCGTTGGGCACCAGGAAGATCTCGTCGTCGGTGACGTAGTAGGCGATCAGGTCGTCGATGACCCCACCGGATTCGGTGCAGCACAAGGTGTATTGGGCCTTCCCCGGGCCGATGCGGCCCAGGTCGTTGGTGAGTGCGGAGTTGACGAACGCCGCAGCGCCCGGCCCGCGAACCAGGGCCTTGCCGAGGTGGCTGACGTCGAACAGTCCCACCGCATCGCGGGTGGCGTTGTGCTCGCTGACAGTGCCGGCGTAGGACACCGGCATCAGCCAGCCGCCGAATTCGCCGAGGCTGGCACCCAGCTCTCGATGGCGGTCTTCCAGCGGTCCGTGCAGCAGCTCTGACCCGTCGCTCACGCCGTCCCACCCTAATCGGCGCCGGTGAGGCTGCCGGGGCGGGCCCCGCCTCACGTGACTAGGGTGATTTCCCGTGACCACCGAACCGGGCTATCAGTCCCCCACCGTCAACGTCGCCACCTCGCTGCCCAAACGCGCCACGGGCTCCACGGTGCTGCTCGTGCCGGTCGTCTCGAGCGGCGAGGACGACAAGCCGGGTGCGGTGCTGGCGTCTGCCGAGCCGTTCCTGCCTGCCGGCGCGGTCGCCGAGATCGAGGCCGGCCTGCGGGCCCTGGACGCCACCGGCGGCAGCGAACAGGTCCACCGGCTGGTGGCGGGTTCGCTGCCGGTGGCCAGCGTGCTGACGGTCGGCCTGGGCAAACCGCGAGCGGAGTGGCCGGCCGAGACCATCAGGCGCGCCGCCGGCGTGGCGGCGCGGTCCCTCGGCAGCGCCGACACCGTGCTCACCACCCTGGGCGAGCTGCCCGGCGAGGGCGTCTGCTCGGCCGCGGTCGAGGGGCTGATCCTGGGCGCCTACCGGTTCACCGAGTTCCGCAGCGCCAAGACGGCGCCCAAAGACAAAGGGCTGCGCAAGATCACCGTGCTCTCCGGTTCGAAGGACGCCAAGAAGCAGAGCGCGCACGGCGCGGCCGTCGCGACCGCGGTCGCCACCGCCCGCGACCTGGTCAACACCCCGCCGAGCCACCTGTTCCCCGCTGAATTCGCCAAGCGGGCCAAGGTTTTGGGCGAATCCGTTGGGCTGGACGTGGAGGTGCTCGACGAAAAAGCCCTCCAGAAAGCAGGTTACGGCGGCATCATCGGTGTCGGCCAGGGCTCGTCGCGCCCGCCGCGGCTGGTGCGGCTGGTCCACCGGGGGTCGCGGCTGGCGAAGAAGCCGCAGCAGGCCAAGCGGGTGGCGCTGGTGGGCAAGGGCGTCACCTTCGACACCGGCGGCATCTCGATCAAGCCGGCGGCGTCGATGCACTACATGACCTCCGACATGGCCGGCGCCGCGGCCGTCGTGGCGACCGTGACCCTGGCCGCGCACCTGCAATTGCCCATCGACGTCATCGCCACGGTGCCGATGGCCGAGAACATGCCCTCGGCCACCGCGCAGCGACCGGGCGACGTGCTGACGCAGTACGGCGGAACGACGGTCGAGGTGCTCAACACCGACGCGGAGGGCCGGCTGATCCTGGCCGACGCGATCGTGCGGGCCTGCGAGGACAAGCCCGACTACTTGATCGAGACGTCCACCCTGACCGGCGCGCAGACCGTGGCGCTGGGCTCGCGCATCCCCGGGGTGATGGGCAGCGACGAGTTCCGCGACCGCGTCGCGGGCATCTCGCAGCGGGTCGGCGAGAACGGCTGGCCGATGCCGCTGCCCGACGAACTCAAAGAAGACCTGAAGTCCGCGGTGGCCGACCTGGCCAACGTCAGCGGCCAGCGTTTCGCCGGCATGCTGGTGGCCGGGGCGTTCCTGCGCGAGTTCGTCGCCGACGGGCTGGCATGGGCGCATATCGACGTGGCCGGTCCGGCCTACAACACCGCCGGCCCGTGGGGGTACAGCTCCAAGGGCGCCACGGGCGTGCCGACCCGCACGCTGTGCGCGGTGCTCGAGGACATCTGCGACCAGGGTTAGCCCATGGGAACTGCCGACCGACCCTGCGTTGCGCCATCCCCGAGTGGTCTGACGGCGAAGGGCGGAATCGCGTCGGTGCGCGGATTCGACTCGGTCGCCGATCGGTGTCCGTGCCGGCTTCCCGGGCGGGATTGAGGCCTCGACATCGATGGCGGCCGGCGACTGTGGTGAGAGGCGCAGTCGGCGAACTGCGCCGACACGGCGAGGCGGCCGCTGGAGCTAGATGACCCGCAGCCGCGCGGTGTTGCGCAGCGCCTGCGGGGCCAACCGGGATATCCCGTACAACGCATAGGCTTCCGGCGCGACCGGGCGGATCGGCTTGTTCTTCCTGGTCGACGACAGGATCGCGGTGGCGACGTTCTCGGGTCCGTAGTGGCGCAGCGAGAACAGCAGGCCGAGCTGGCCGCGCCGGCCGTCGACCTGCTCCGCCTTGCCCTCGGGGGCATCGATGCGGGTCGTCTTGATGATGTTGGTGTTGATGACGCCCGGGCAGATCGTGGTCAGGCCGATGCCGGCGGTGTCGAGTTCGGCCCGCAGGCAATCGGAGAACATGAAGGACGCGGCCTTGGAGCTGCAGTAGGCGCTCAGTGACTGCAGCGGGGCGTAGGCGGCCATCGACGCCACGTTGACGATGTGCCCGCCGGTGCCTCGGTCGACCAACCGCCGCGCGAATGAGCGGCAGCCGTTCACCACGCCGCCGAAGTTGACCTTGAGCACGCGGTCGAATTCCTCGGCGGGGGTGTCCAGGAATCCGCCCGCATGCCCGATGCCCGCATTGTTGACGACGATGTCGGGGACGCCGTGCTCGGCGCAGACCCGCTCGGCGAATGCCTCGACCGCGTCGCCGTCGGACACGTCGAGCACATAGCTGTGCGCGGTCCCGCCACGCGCGGCGATCTGGGCCGCGGTCTCTTTGACGGAGGCCTCGTCGATGTCGCTCACGATCAGCTCGGCGCCGTGGTCGGCAAAGGCGAAAGCGGTCTCCCGGCCGATTCCGCTGCCGGCCCCGCTGACCGCCACCAGGGTGTCGCCGAAATCCCCACGGGAGCGGCCTACCTGGGCTCGCAACAGCCCGCGGCTGGGCTGCCGGCCTTCGGCCAGGTCGGCGAAGTCGTGCACCGCGGCCGCCATCACCTGCGGGTGCGACATCGGGGAGAAGTGGCCGGCTCTGATGTCGCGGCGCCACAACCGGGGCACCCAGCGCCCGGTGTCGTCGTAGCCGTAGGGCCGCACGTACGGGTCTTCGGTGTTGACGATCAGCTGCACCGGCGTGTCGACCACCGGGATCGGCCGCTTGCGGGTGAAGGACCGGAAATAGTTGGCACGGTAGGTCTTCACCGAGCGGGCGGCGTCGGCGGCCAGTTTCTCGGAGTGGTGGATCTTCTCGGCGGGGATCCCGTCGACGATGTGGCGCCGTACCGCCCTGCTCGTCAGCGCCAGCCGCAGCACCAGCGGTGCCAGCACCGGTACGGAGAAAAACGCCATGTAGGTCAGCCGCAGCGCCTGACTGAGCGCACGCGCGAAGGCCCGTGGGCGCCACGGCCGACGCAGGCCCCCGAGGATGTAGGCGACGAGCTGGTCCTGGCTGGGGCCCGAGACCGACGTGAACGAGGCCACCCGGTCGGCCGCACCCGGGCGGCTCAGGTACTCCCACACACCCACCGAGCCCCAGTCGTGCGCCAGGACGTGCACGGGCCGGCCGGGGCACAGCGCAGCGGTCACCGCGGCGAAGTCGTCGGCGAAACGTTCCATGGCGTATGCGGAGGCCGCCCCGGGCGCCGACGAGCCGCCCACCCCCCGGTTGTCGTACCGGATGACGCGAAACCGCTCGGCCAGCAACGGCACGACACCGTCCCACAACACGTGCGAGTCGGGAAAGCCGTGCACCAGGACGACGGTCGGGCCCTCGGGGTTGCCCTCTTCGCAGGCCGCGATGCGCACCCCGTCCGCGCTGTCGACGAAATTCCGGGAAACGCGCTGTGGTGACGCCATCTGACCTCCGCCGCCCCTGATGTGCTCCGACTGCCCCTGACTGGAACCGTGACCAGCAGTGGCCACACCGTAGCAAGCGGGTTGACGGTCACCCCGGCATCGGCGCGCGGCCGCCCTGGATGTGTGCCCGCCGCGGGGCGATGACAAGATGGTGGCCGGATAGTCCCGACGACCTTGTTGCCCCGGCGGTCCGCGACCGTGCGGTGATTCGGACGTCGTCCTGCGCCGACCCACGAGCGATTCGAGGAGTCAGAAGAGATGGCCTTCTCCGTCCAGATGCCGGCACTCGGCGAGAGCGTCACCGAGGGGACGGTCACCCGCTGGCTCAAACAGGAAGGCGACACGGTCCAAGTCGACGAACCCCTCGTCGAGGTGTCCACCGACAAGGTCGACACCGAAATCCCTTCCCCGGCGGCCGGGGTGCTCACGAGGATCGTCGCGCACGAAGACGACACCGTCGAGGTGGGCGGCGAGCTGGCCGTCATCGGCGACGCCTCCGACACCGGCAACTCCGAGTCGGGCGGATCGGGCGCGCCGGCACCCAGCCGGCCGGAGCCCGCAGCGCAACCCGAACCCGAGCCGGCGGCACCTGCGCAGTCACAGGCCCCACCGCGGGCCACACGACCCGTGCAGGCATCCGGCGACGCCACCCCGGTGCTGATGCCCGAGCTCGGCGAATCCGTTGCCGAAGGCATGATCACCCGCTGGCTGAAGAAGGTCGGCGATTCCGTGGAAGTCGACGAGCCGCTGGTGGAGGTGTCCACCGACAAAGTCGACACGGAGATCCCGTCGCCGGTCGCCGGCGTCCTGATCAGCATCACCGCCGAGGAGGACGCCACCGTTCCGGTCGGCGGCGAGCTGGCCCGGATCGGCTCGGAAGCTGGTGCCACTGCCGCCCCCACCACGCCGTCGCGGCCCGAGCCCGCACCCGAACCGGCGCCCCAGCCCAAGACCGAGCCCGCACCCGAACCGGCGCCCCAGCCCAAAGCCGAGCCCAAGCCGGAACCCAAAGCCGAACCCAGGCCGGCACCGGCGCCCACGGCCGAACCGGCACCAGCCCGGCCCACCGGTGAGTCGCAGGGCGAGACGACACCCTACGTCACTCCGCTGGTGCGCAAGCTGGCCCACGAAAACGACATCGACCTGACCGAGGTCACCGGGACCGGGGTGGGAGGCCGGATCCGCAAGCAGGACGTGCTGGCCGCCGCGGAGCGCAAGAAGCAGGCCGCCGAGCCGGCCACGCGAACGACTGCGGCCACCCCGCCCGCCGGCGCGCCCACGGTGGCCGGGGGCTCCGGACAGGCCGCGCCCACCCCGACACCGGCGCTGGCGCACCTACGCGGCACCACGCAGCAGGCCAGCCGCATCCGGCAGCTCACCGCCGCCAAGACGCGGCAATCCCTGCAGGCCACCGCACAGCTCACCCAGACCCACGAGGTCGACATGACCAGGATCGTCGGGCTGCGGGCACGGGCCAAGGCGGCGTTCGCCGAGCGCGAAGGGGTGAACCTGACCTATCTGCCGTTCATCGCCCGCGCGGCGATCGACGCACTGAAGATCCACCCCAACATCAACGCCAGCTACAACGAGGACACCAAGGAGATCACCTACTACGACGCCGAGCACCTCGGCTTCGCCGTCGACACCGAGCAGGGCCTGCTCTCTCCCGTGATCCACAACGCCGGCGACCTGTCCCTGGCCGGCCTGGCCCGGGGGATCGCCGACATCGCTGCGCGCGCCCGCTCGGGCGATCTCAAACCCGACGAGTTGTCCGGCGGCACCTTCACGATCACCAACATCGGCAGCCAGGGCGCGTTGTTCGACACCCCGATCCTGGTGCCGCCTCAGGCGGCGATGCTGGGCACCGGGGCCATCGTCAAGCGCCCCCGGGTGATCGTCGACGAGTTGGGCAACGAGTCGATCGGGGTGCGCTCGGTCTGCTATCTGCCACTGACCTACGACCATCGGCTCATCGACGGAGCCGACGCGGGACGTTTCCTCACCACGATCAAGAACCGGCTCCAAGAGGGAGCGTTCGAGGCCGATCTGGGGCTGTGAGAGCGTGGCCCGGGCTGGTGACAAGTTTGTTGTCGCGATCGCGGGTTCGTCCGGCCTGATCGGCTCCGCGCTGGTGAACGCGCTGCGCGCCGAGGACCATCGGGTGCTACGCATCGTGCGCCGTGCGCCGGCGAATTCCGAAGAGCTGCACTGGAATCCGGAGAGCGGGGAGTTCGATCCCGACGCGCTGAGCGAAGTCGATGCCCTGGTCAACCTCTGCGGGGTGAACATCGACCAGCGGCGCTGGTCGGGTGCGTTCAAGCAAAGCCTGCGGGACAGCCGGATCACTCCGACCGAGGTGCTGGCCAACGCCGCCGCCGACGCCGGCGTCGAAACGCTGATCAATGCCAGCGCGGTGGGCTATTACGGGCACACCGGAGACTGCGTGGTCGACGAGAGCGCCGGGGCAGGAAGCGGATTCCTGGCCCAGCTGTGCCAGGACTGGGAAGCCGCCACGCTGCCGGCCCAGTACGGTGGGGTCCGTGTCGTGCTGGCCCGCACCGGGGTGGTGCTGGGGGCGGCGAGCCGGTCGCTGCGCAGGATGCGTCCGCTGTTCTCGTTAGGCCTGGGCGCCAGGCTGGGCAACGGCCGTCAATACATGTCGTGGATCAGCCTCGAGGACGAGGTGCGCGCCCTGCTGTTCGCTATCACGCATCGCGCACTGTCCGGCCCGGTGAACATGACCGGGCCCGCGCCGGTGACCAACGCCGAGTTCACCACCGCCTTCGGCCGCGCGGTCAACCGTCCCACCCCGCTGGCGCTGCCCGGTGCGGTGGTACGCGCCGCGCTCGGAGAGTTCGCCGACGAGGCGCTGCTCATCGGTCAGCGGGCCATCCCGGACGCACTCGAGCGCGCCGGTTTCCAGTTCCACCACAACACCATTGGCGAGGCGCTGAGCTACGCCACCGCCCGGCCCCACGAGGCATAGCCGCTGACCGGCACTTGGGCATTCATCGACGAGACCGTGGACTGGTGACGAGTGTCGGTGACGAGTGGCTGGTGGCGCCACCCGTGGTGGGTTGTCCGCTGACTACGTGCCGGATCGCCGGTGCTGCGGCGGAACCGGGCGAAGCGGGTCGCCGCCATCAGGACCAGTGCCAACGTCACACCAGTGCGACCAACACCACCGAGCGTCATTCCCGCGTGACACCGCGTCGCCGGGGGCCGGTCGGCCGAGTAGCGTCGGCGAGGTGAGCAACTCCATCCGGTCGGCGCCGACCCCCATCGACGTCCGCAGGCTGGGCACGGTGGACTACCGCACCGCGTGGCAGCTGCAGCGCGACCTGGCCGCAGCCCGGATCGCCGGTGGCCGCGACGCTCTGCTGCTGCTGGAGCACCCGCCGGTGTACACCGCGGGGCGGCGCACCGAGCCGCACGAGCGGCCGGCCGGCGGCGCGGCCGTCGCAGATGTCATCGCCACCGACCGCGGCGGCAAGATCACCTGGCACGGGCCGGGCCAGCTGGTCGGCTACCCCATCGTCGGTCTGGCTGAACCGCTCGACGTCGTCGATTACGTCCGGCGACTCGAGGAATCGCTGATCACAGTATGCGCAGATGTCGGGCTGGAAACCGCCCGCATCCAGGGCCGCTCGGGCGTGTGGGTCCCGGGCGACGCCACACGTCCCGCGCGCAAGGTCGCCGCCATCGGGGTGCGGGTGTCGCGCGCGACCACCCTGCACGGGTTCGCGCTCAACTGCGACTGCGACTTGGGGGCGTTCGGCGCCATCGTGCCGTGCGGCATCAGCGACGCCGGAGTGACCTCATTGTCGGCCGAACTGGGACGCCCGGTGGGCGTCGACGACGTGAGCGCGGCGGTCGCCGCCGCCGTGCGCGACGCCCTGGACGGTGTCCTGCCGGTACGGGACCATCCGGCCGCCCGCGTAACATCGGTCGGGTGACTGTCGCACCCGAAGGCCGCAAACTACTGCGCCTCGAGGTACGCAACGCCGAGACCCCGATCGAGCGTAAGCCGCCGTGGATCAGGGTCCGCGCCCGGATGGGACCCGAGTACACCCAGCTCAAGGCTCTGGTCCGACGGGAGGGTCTGCACACGGTCTGCGAGGAGGCCGGCTGCCCCAACATCTTCGAATGCTGGGAGGATCGCGAAGCCACCTTTCTCATCGGGGGCGACCAGTGCACCCGTCGCTGTGACTTCTGCCAGATCGACACCGGCCGCCCGGCCGAGCTGGACCGCGACGAGCCCCGGCGGGTCGCCGACAGCGTGCAGACGATGGGCCTGCGCTACGCCACCGTCACCGGCGTAGCCCGTGACGACCTGCCCGACGGCGGGGCCTGGCTGTACGCCGCTACGGTGCGCGCCATCAAGGAGCTGAACCCGTCGACCGGCGTCGAGCTGTTGATCCCCGACTTCAACGGGGACCGCGCGCGGCTGGCGGAGGTCTTCGAGTCCCGCCCTGAGGTGCTGGCCCACAACGTCGAGACGGTGCCGCGGATCTTCAAGCGGGTCCGGCCGGCGTTCACCTACCGGCGCAGCCTCGACGTGCTCACCGCCGCGCGCGACTTCGGTCTTGTCACCAAGAGCAACCTCATCCTCGGCCTGGGCGAAACCCCCGACGAGGTGCGCACCGCCCTGGCCGACCTACGTGACGCCGGCTGCGACATCGTCACGATCACCCAGTACCTGCGGCCGTCGGCGCGCCACCACCCCATCGACCGCTGGGTGCTGCCCGAGGAGTTCGCCGAGTTCGCCCGGCACGCCGAGGAATTGGGCTTCTCCGGGGTACTGGCCGGGCCGCTGGTGCGCTCGTCCTACCGGGCCGGATGCCTCTACGAGCAGGCCGCCCGTGGCCGCGTCCCGGCTGCGCCGGACGGTGGGGCCTGCGCACCCTGACCGGCACCGCATATCCTTGGCGACTATGGCTAAATCCCGCACAGCCGCCGAGAACAAAGCCGCCAGAGCACAGGCTCAGGCCGCCCGAAAGGCCGCCGCCAAGGAACGCCGCGCCCAGCTGTGGCAGGCGTTCAGCATTCAGCGCCAGGAGGACAAGCGGCTGCTGCCGTACATGATCGGCACCTTCGTGCTGATCGTGGGCGCCTCGGTGGCGGTCGGCCTGTGGGCCGGCGGGCTCACCATGGTCACCCTGATCCCGCTCGGCGTGCTGCTGGGCGGATTGGTCACGTTCATCGTCTTCAGCCGCAGGGCGCAGAAATCGGTCTACAGCAAAGCCGAGGGCCAGGCCGGCGCCGCGGCATGGGTGCTGGACAACTTGCGCGGCAAGTGGCGAGTGACCCCCGGTGTCGCTGCGACCGGTCACTTCGACGCGGTTCACCGGGTGCTCGGCCGGCCCGGTGTCATCCTGGTCGGCGAGGGATCGGCGGCCCGGGTCAAACCACTTCTGGCCCAGGAGAAGAAGCGGCACGCGCGGCTGATCGGCGACGTACCCATCTACGACGTCGTCGTCGGCAACGGCGACGGTGAGGTGCCCCTGGGCAAACTGGAGCGCCACCTCACCCGCCTGCCGGCCAATATCAGTGTCAAGCAGATGGACACGCTGGAGTCGCGGATGGCCGCGCTCGGATCGCGCGCGGGCGCCGGGGTGATGCCCAAAGGGCCGCTGCCCAACTCCGGCAAGATGCGCGGTGTGCAGCGCACGGTGCGCCGCCGGTAGCTTCGAGGTCCCGAAAGCCCCGATAGTCAGCGCCGCACCACCGCCGTGCCGGTCACTCGGTCGTGGAGACCGCGGCCGTCGAAGTCGGTGAAGAGCGCCGGGATCACCAGGCCGACGAGCAGCCCCCGCACGGCCAGCCGGATGACGCCCACGGGCTGTCGTCCGTCCACCGCCGCCACCCCGAGTCCCAGAGTCAGCTGGCCGGGTGTGGAACCGAAGAGCCGCACCGCCACCACCCCGAGCACGAACCAGATGACCAGCACCGCCGTCGCCAGCCCCCGCTGGGACAGCAGACCGAACGTCCGCGCCAGCTCCGCCAGGCCGTAGGAGATCAGCCAGTCGATCAGCAGCGCGGCCAGGCGGCGTCCCATCGGCGCCAGCGAACCCGCACCGCTGCGGGGCAGGCCGATCGCCTGCCCAGGGTAGGCGGATCGCGCTCCCGGCGTCATCGGGCGCAACCCCGGCGGTGCTCTTCGGCACGCGAGTGCGACAGTACGGGGTGCATGGCCTCACAATAGGACCCTCGGCGCCAACCGCCGACCCGGCCACTCTCGGTGGCGCCACGGTCGCGTAACGTGCGCGCAACACGGGGTTGACCGACGGGCAACATCAGCTTCATAGCGTCAGGCCGCGGATCTCACCAAGTAAAGGAGCATGCTGTGACGGAAACGACGCCCGACGACGTCTTCAAGATCGTCAAAGACGAGGACGTCGAGTTTGTCGACGTCCAGTTCTGTGACCTGCCAGGCATCATGCAGCACTTCACGATTCCGGTGTCGTTCTTCGACCAGAGCGTTTTCGAGGACGGACTGGCCTTCGACGGCTCCTCGATTCGCGGATTCCAGTCGATCCACGAGTCCGATATGCTGCTGCTTCCCGACCCGGTCACCGCACGCATCGACCTGTTCCGCGAAGCCAAGACGCTGAACATGAACTTCTTCGTGCACGACCCGTTCACCCTGGAGCCCTACTCGCGCGACCCGCGCAACATCGCGCGCAAGGCCGAGAGCTATCTGATCAGCACCGGCGTCGCGGACACCGCGTACTTCGGCGCGGAGGCCGAGTTCTACATCTTTGACTCGATCAGCTTCGACTCGCGCACCAACGGCTCGTTCTACGAGATCGACGCGATCTCGGGATGGTGGAACACCGGTTCGCCCAACGAACTCGACGGCAGCCCCAACCGCGGCTACAAGGTGCGCCCCAAGGGCGGGTACTTCCCGGTCGCCCCCGTCGACCACTATGTCGACCTACGCGACAAGATGCTGTCCAACCTGATCAAGGCGGGCTTCAGCCTGGAGAAGGGCCACCACGAGGTGGGCACCGGCGGGCAGGCCGAGATCAACTACAAGTTCAACACGCTGCTGCACGCCGCCGACGACATGATGCTCTACAAGTACATCGTGAAGAACACCGCATGGGCGAACGGCAAGACCGTCACGTTCATGCCCAAGCCCCTGTTCGGTGACAACGGCTCCGGGATGCACACCCACCAGTCGCTGTGGAAGGACGGCGGCCCGCTGATGTACGACGAGACGGGCTACGCCGGCCTGTCGGACACCGCGCGGCACTACATCGGCGGCCTGCTGCACCACGCGCCGTCGCTGCTGGCGTTCACCAACCCCACGGTGAACTCCTACAAGCGCCTGGTTCCCGGGTTCGAGGCGCCGATCAACCTGGTGTACAGCCAGCGCAACCGCTCGGCGTGTGTGCGGATCCCGATCACCGGCACCAACCCCAAGGCCAAGCGCCTGGAATTCCGTTGCCCCGACGCGTCGGGCAACCCGTACCTGGCGTTCTCGGCCATGCTGATGGCGGGCCTGGACGGCATCAAGAACAAGATCGAGCCGCAGGCACCGGTCGACAAGGACCTCTACGAGTTGCCGCCCGAAGAGGCCGCCAACATTCCGCAGGCGCCCACCCAGCTGTCTGCGGTGATCGACCGACTGGAAGAGGACCACGAATACCTCACCGAGGGGGGCGTTTTCACGCCCGACCTGATCGAGACGTGGATCAGCTTCAAGCGCGAGAACGAGATCCTGCCGGTCCAGATACGACCGCACCCCTACGAGTTCGCGCTGTACTACGACGTGTAGGGGACGTGTAAGGGACGTGTAAACCAACGCGAGGACGCCGCCCGCGCCGCGATCACGCCACCGATTGCCGCGCGGGTGGTTTCGTCATTGACCGGCGAACCGCGGTTGGCAGCGTTATCGTCCCTGCATGCCGTCGCATCGCGTCGACCCCGACGCGCAACCCGGCTGGATGTGTTCCGAGGAAAGGGACCCGGCATGAAGACGAGAGTATTGCTGGCCACGGCCGGCGCTGCGGCAGCATTGACCGCCGGTGTCATGTGGACCGCGCCATCGGCGTCGGCCGGCACCCCCTATTGCGATGGGCTTGGCAGCCCCCAGGAAGTTCACGAATGCAACTGCGGATTCGACTTCGACCCGGGTAGTCAGGAACTGCACGATTGCCTGTACGGAGCTCCGGCCCCAACACCCAAACCCTGAGATGACCCCGAAGCGCGTGAGCGGTCTCGTGGGTTCATGCGCCACGTCGCTCGCGGCCGCCCTGTCGCTCTCCCCGGTCGCCGTCGCCGACTCCCCGTCGTGGAACGGCAAGTACGCGGTCACATTCATGGTTGGCCCGAAGTCCGGGACCAGCCTGGCGGCCGGCGATCCCGAGGAGCAGCACACCGACATCTATACGTTCCGCTCGGACTGCACGGGCGCAACATGCACCGCCACGATCGTCGGCGGCCCGCCGCCGAGCAACCCGACGGTTCCGCAGCCGATCCAGTTCACCTGGGATGGGGCATCCTGGACGCAGACCAGCGACTTCCAATGGGACTGCATGATGCCCGACACCACAATCGAATGGAGTCCGGCCCACGCCACGGTGCGCTATACGCCCCAGCCCGACGGGTCGCTGGCCGGCACCATGCACACCGAGATTCTCAGCGGCCCGTGCCAGGGCACCATCGAGATGAACATGACCGCCGAGCGCGTGTGAACCTGCGCTCGGTTGCGCTGTCCCTTCGCGAGACATAAACCCCTGCGAGCCCCACCGGCGTGTCTTCGCAACGGACTATGTGTCGCGAAGCCGGGCGACGCACCTATCCGTCGAGCCCCAGGTCCTCGCGGAAGCGCGCCATGCCGTCGATCTTGTCGGCCAGGCAGGCGTCGGGGCCCGCGTAGAACATCCACGGCATGGTGATGATGCCGGCGTCGGCGGCGCGCTGGTAGTCGGCGGGGGCGAACGCGTCGGTGAGCGGGGTCAGGATCGTGAAATCGTCCATCGTCGAGCCATTTTCGGCACGCATCTCCCGCAGCCGATCGACCGCTGCGATGGCGCGGTCGGTGGTGATCAGGTCGCCGATCCAGCCGTCGTTGCGCGCGGCGCGGCGCAGCGCGGCCTCGCTGAGCCCGCCGGCGTAGACCGGGATCGGCGGCGGCGTGGGCTGCATCTCCAGCCGCGGCGTCGGGTAGAACTCGCCGTCGAACTCCGTCCAGCCCGGCAGCCACAGCGCCCGCATCAGCGCGATCACCTCGTCGGTGCGCTTGCCGCGGGCCTCGAACCGCTCCCCCCATCAGGGCGAACTCCTCCCGGCACCAGCCGACACCGACGCCCAGCTCCACCCGCTTCGACGCCAGCACCGCCGCGGTGCCGATGGCTTTGGCCACCGAGTAGGGATTGCGCATCGCCGGGATGTAGACGGTCGTCACGAAGCGCAGCCGGGTGGTGACTTGGGCCAGAGCGCCGACGAGCACCCAGGGATCCGGCCAATCGGTGAACGGCTGCCAGCGCCGCTGCCCGTCCTTGGTGTAGGGGTAGGGCGGGTCCAGGGTTTCGAGGTTGACGACATGGTCCGGGATCCCCATCCCGTCGTAGCCGAGTTCGTCAGCAGCCCTGGCGATCTCGATGATCTCCCGGATGTTCAGGAAGGCGCTGCTGACATAGAACCTCACGGCGCGTCCCGCGCCCACGCCGGCTCGATGAATATACCCTCGGCCTCCACGGTGACACCTGACGCATCCGAAATCGTGCCGCGCGCAAACACTTTGACGCCCGCTCTGCCGTCGATCCAGGCCTCGCAACGCAGCGGCCCCAGCGGGGTGCCACGCAGGTACTTCACGGTGATCGTTCCGGTGAAGCGCGGCTTGGACAGCCCCTCGCTGGCCGCCTCGCCGAGCATGTGGTCGAGCACCAGGGCGCTCACGCCGCCGTGCACCAGATTCGGCGGGCCCTCGTACGCCGCTCCGAGGACGAACTCGCTCCAGCAGCGGCCGGCGCCCTCGTGGTGGACGACGACCGGCGGGGCGATCGGGTTGCACACACCCACCGCGGCGTTGCCCAGCGGCAGCGCCCGGCCATCGACCCGGTAGCTGACCCCGGCCGGCCGGGTCCGTTGCCGCAACGACTCGGTAATCGCCTCGATCGCGGCTCGCGCCTCGAGGACAACCGCCTCGTCGGCCTCCGTCCGGATGGTCGCGTCGACGAGTCCCCGGACGGCCTCGGCCAACGGCGCGTAGAGAGCTGTCACCCGGTCGGCCTCCGCCGCGTCGAGCACCTCGAATCTGGCGTCCAACGCGCCGGCCTCCTGACTCAACTCCCGAATACCTTGCGCACGACGGCCTTCGCCCGCCGCGTCACCCGAAGATAGTTGTCCAGGAACTCGCCGCCGTCGTCGGTCGGCCAGCCCGCGGCGACGGCGACCGCGTTGAGCTGACGACCGGGCCCCGGCAGCTGGTCGGTGGCCTTGCCACGCACCAGCACCAACGCGTTGCGCGCGCGGGTGGCGGTCAGCCACGCCTGGCGCAGCAGGTCCACGTCGTCGGCCGGTATCAGCCCAGCCGACGCGATCGCGTCCAGCGATTGCAGCGTCGAGGTGTTGTGCAGGGCTTCGATCTCGTGTGCGTGCCGCAGTTGCAGCAGCTGCACCGTCCATTCGACGTCGGCCAGTCCCCCGCGGCCCAGCTTGGTGTGCGTGTTGGGATCGGCGCCCCGCGGCAGCCGCTCGGACGCGACCCGGGCCTTCATGCGGCGGATCTCCTGAACCGCTTCGGTCGACACCCCGTCGGCCGGATAGCGGGTCCTGTCGGCCATCAGCAGGAATCGACGTCCCAGCTCGTCATCGCCGGCGACCGCGTGCGCGCGCAGCAGGGCCTGGATCTCCCAGGGCTGCGCCCACTGTCGGTAGTAAGCGGTGTAGGCGCCCAGGGTGCGCACCAGCGGACCGCTGCGGCCCTCGGGTCGCAGGTTGGCGTCGACTAACAGCGGCGGGTCGACGCTGGGGGTGCCCAGCAACGTCCGCACCTGTTCGGCCACCGACGTCGACCAGCGGATCGCCTGGGCGTCCTCGACGCCGCGGGCCGGCTCGCAGACGAACAACACGTCGGCGTCGGACCCGTAGCCCAGCTCGGCGCCGCCCAGCCTGCCCATCCCGATGACGGCGATCGCCGCCGGCGCTTGTCCTTTTCCGGGGCCGTCGGCGGGCAGGTTCGCCCGGATCATGGTGTCCAGGGCGGCCTGCAGCACGGCCACCCACACCGACGTCAGAGCGCGGCACACCTCGGTGACCTCCAGCATGCCCAGCAGGTCCGCCGAACCGATGCGGGCCAATTCCCTGCGGCGCAGCGTGCGCGCACCGGCGATCGCACGCACCGGGTCGACGTAGCGGCTGGCTGAGGCCACCAGCGAGCGGGCCACTGCGGCGGGGTCGGTGTCGAGCAGTTTGGGGCCGTTGGGTCCGTCGCCGTAGCTCTGGATGACCGTGGGGGCCCGCATCAGCAGATCCGGCACGTATGCGGAGGTCCCCAGCACGTGCATGAGCCGCTTGGCCACTGCCGGCTTGTCCCGCAGCGTCGCCAGGTACCAACTTTCGGTGGCCAGCGCCTCGGACAGGCGCCGGTAGGCCAGCAACCCGCCGTCGGGGTCGGGCGCGTACGACATCCAGTTCAACAATCGCGGCAACAGTACCGACTGCACCCGGCCGCGCCGGCCGCTCTGGTTGACCAGCGCCGACATGTGCTTCAACGCGGTCTGGGGCCCCTCGTAGCCGAGCGCGGCCAGCCGCCGCTCCGCGGACTCCGTGCTCATGCCGTGCGCGATCTCCAGCCCGGGAGGACCGATCGACTCCAGCAGCGGCTGGTAGAAGAGCTTGGCGTGCAGCTGCGACACCCGCAGGTTCTGGCGCTTGAGCTCGTCGCGCAGCACCCCGGCCGCGTCGCGCCGGCCGTCGGGCCGGATATGGGCGGCGCGCGCCAACCAGCGCAGCGCCTCCTCGTCATCGACATCGGGCAGCAGGTGGGTGCGCTTGAGCCGCTGCAGCTGCAACCGGTGCTCGAGCAATCGCAGGAATTCGTAGGAGGCGGTCAGGTTCGCGGTGTCCTCGCGGCCGACGTACCCGCCCGCACCCAGCGCGGCGAGCGCGTCGACGGTGGACGCCACCCGCAGCGACTCGTCGCTGCGACCGTGCACCAGTTGCAGCAGCTGCACGGCGAACTCGACGTCGCGTATCCCGCCGCTGCCGAGTTTGATCTCGCGGGCGCGGACGTCGGCGGGCACCAGCTGCTCCACCCGGCGGCGCATGGCCTGGACTTCGACGACGAAATCGGCGCGCTCGCAGGCGACCCACACCATCGGCATCAGCGCGGTCAGATAGCGCTCGCCGAGTTCGGCATCGCCGACCGCGGCCCGGGCCTTCAGCAACGCCTGGAACTCCCAGGTTTTCGCCCAGCGCTGGTAATAGGCGACGTGCGACTCGACGGTGCGGACCAGCTCGCCGGCGCGGCCCTCGGGCCGCAGTGCGGCGTCCACCTGGAAGAAAGCCGCCGACGCCACCCGCATCATCTCCCCGGCGACGCGGGCACTGACCGGGTCGGCGCACTCGGCGACGAAGATGACGTCGACGTCGCTGACGTAGTTCAGCTCGCGCGCACCGCATTTGCCCATGGCGATGACCGCCAGTCGCGGCGGCGTGCCGTCAGCGCACACGGTCAGCTCGGCCATGCGCAGCGCGGCCGCCAGCGCGGCGTCCGCCAGGTCCGACAGCTGGGCGCCCACCACGGTGAACGGCACCACCGGCTCGTCCTCGACGGTCGCGGCCAGGTCGAGCGCGGCCAGGACGAGCACGTGGTCGCGGTACAGGTTCTGCAGCCGCAGCACGGCCGCGCCCGCAGCCGGACCCGTCGCCGAGTCGTCGGAGAACTTCTCGACGCATCTGACGAACGTCGCGCAGAGCTCCTCGCGGGAGGGCAGTGTGACCTTGCCGCGCAGCAGCTTCCAGGACTGCGGGTTCGCCGCCAGATGATCGCCCAGCGTCAGCGACGAGCCGAGTGCGGCAAACAGCCGCGCGCGTAGCGGGCGTTCCCTCAGCAGCGCGACGCTCAGCTCCTCCCACCCGGTGTCGGGGTTCTCCGCCAGGCGCGCCAGGGCGCGCAGCGCGGCATCGGGGTCCGGCGAGCGCGACAACGCCCAGAGCAGGTCGACCGAGGCCTGGTCGTCACGGTCGCACCAACCCAGCTGCGCCAGCCGCTCACCCGCGCGCGGATCGACCAGCCCGAGCCGGCCCACGCTGGGCAGCTTGGGGCGATGCGTCGCGGGTTTGGTCACGACCACGACCGTAGCGCAACCCGCGCGCTGCTCAGGCGCACTGCGCTACAGAGACAAGTACGTGCTCAGCTCGTAGGGCGTGACCCGGCTGCGGTAGTTGGCCCACTCGGTGCGCTTGTTGCGCAGGAAGAAATCGAAGACATGCTCCCCGAGGGTCTCCGCGACGAGCTCGGAGGACTCCATGCACCGCAGCGCGCTGTCGAGGCTGGTGGGCAGCTCGCGGTAGCCCATCGTGCGGCGTTCCTCGGGCGTCAGGTCCCACACGTTGTCCTCGGCCTGCGGCCCCAGCACGTAACCCTTCTCCACCCCGCGCAACCCGGCGGCCAGCAGCACCGCAAAAGCCAGATACGGGTTGCACGCCGAGTCCGGGCTGCGCACCTCGATCCGCCGCGAGGACGTCTTGTGCGGCGTGTACATCGGCACCCGCACCAGGGCGGACCGGTTGGCCGCCCCCCACGACGCGGTGGTCGGCGCCTCGCCGCCCACCACCAGCCGCTTGTAGGAGTTGACCCACTGATTGGTGACCGCGCTGAACTCCGATGCGTGCTCGAGGATGCCGGCGATGAACGACTTGCCGACATCCGAGAGCTGCAGGGGATCTTCGGTGCTGTGGAAGGCGTTGACGTCGCCCTCGAACAGGCTCATGTGGGTATGCATGGCCGAGCCGGGGTGCTCCTCGAAAGGCTTGGGCATGAACGTCGCCCGCGCGCCGTTCTCGATCGCCACCTCCTTGATGACATAGCGGAACGTCATCACGTTGTCGGCCATCGACAGCGCGTCGGCGAAGCGCAGGTCGATCTCCTGCTGGCCCGGCGCGCCTTCGTGGTGACTGAACTCCACCGAGATGCCCATGAATTCCAGCGCCTCGATCGCGTGCCGACGGAAGTTCGAGGCCGAGTCGTGGACCGCCTGGTCGAAATAGCCGGCGCTGTCGACGGGAACGGGCACCGACCCGTCATTGGATCCGGGCTTGAGCAAGAAGAACTCGATCTCTGGATGCACATAGCAGGAGAAGCCGAGGTCGTTGGCCTTCTGCAGCTGACGGCGCAGCACGTGCCGCGGGTCCGCCCATGACTGCGACCCGTCCGGCATGGTGATGTCGCAGAACATCCGCGCCGAGTGGTGGTGGCCGGCCGGGGTGGCCCAGGGCAGCACCTGGAACGTCGAGGGGTCCGGGATTGCCACGGTGTCGGATTCCGACACCCGCGCGAACCCCTCGATCGAGGATCCGTCGAAGCCGATGCCCTCCTCGAAGGCGCCTTCCAGTTCCGCCGGGGCGATGGCGACCGATTTGAGGAAACCGAGCACGTCGGTGAACCAGAGCCGCACGAAACGGATGTCGCGCTCCTCGAGCGTGCGCAGGACGAATTCCTTCTGCCGATCCATATCTGGCACAGTATGCAACCCCTGTTAATTCTGTGTTACCGCTGTTGATCCATGCCCGCTCAGAAACGTTGCGAAGTGCAGACATGCCGGCCGGGACGGGCCTACGGGCGACACTCCAGCGAGGCCGGCGGCAGAGCCACCCCGAGCAGATAACGCACCACCGCGGTGTCCACACACTGGTCCCCATTGAAGACCGCGGTGTGCTGGGTGCCGTCGTAGGTGATCAGCGGTGCCCCCAGCTGATGGGCAAGGCTGACCCCGGCCTGGTAGGGAGTTGCCGGGTCGTGCGTCGTTGACACCACGACGGCCTTGCCCGGCGCGACGGCCGCCACGGTGTGCGGGGCCGATGTTGCCGGCACCGGCCACAGCGCGCACAGATCGCGGGGGGCGGTCCCGGTGAAGGGCCCGTAACTCAGGAAAGGGGCCGCACGTCGGATCTGCTGATCGGCGGCAACCCAGCTCGCCGAGTCCGCCGACGTGGGCGAATCCACACAGCGAATCCCGTTGAACGCGTCTTGGTCGTTACCGTAATGCCCGCTGCGGTCGCGGCCCTCGTAGTCGTCGGCCAGCAACAGCAGATCACCGGCGTCGCCGCCGTTCTGCAACCCGCGCAGGCCGCTGGTCAGATACTTCCAGTGGGCCGGGGTGTACAGCGCGTTGATGGTTCCCGTGGTCGCGTCGGCGTAGCTGAGACCGCGCGGGTCCGCGGTGCGGCCCGGCTTGAACACCAGCGGGTCGACCAGCGCGTGGTAGCGATTCACGAACTGGGTTGGGTCGGTCCCCAGCGGACAGGACGGCGAGCGGGCGCAGTTCAGGGCATAGTCGTTGAAAGCGGTTTGGAATCCGGCCATTTGGCTGATGTTTTCCTGGATCGGCCCGACGGTCGGGTCGATGGCCCCGTCGAGCACCATCGCGCGCACACGATCCGGGAATGCTTCGAGGTAGGTGGTGCCCAATTCGGTGCCGTAGCTGTAGCCGAGGTAGTTGATCTGGTTGTCGCCCAGCGCCTGACGGACCATGTCCATGTCACGCGCAGCCGAGACCGTGCCGACGTTGGCCAGGAACGCCGTGCCCATGCGGTTCGCGCACTGCTGGGCCAGCTGCTGTTCGATCTGCTCGATGTGGACGACACCGGCCGGGCTGTAATCGACCATCGGTTCGCGCCGGAACGCGTCGAACTCGGCGTCGGTCCGACATCGCAGCGCCGGAGTCGAATGGCCCACGCCCCGCGGGTCGAAGCCCACCAGGTCGAAGTGGCGCGCGATGTCGGTGTCTTCCAGGTCCGAGGCCATCGCGGCCACCATGTCCACCGCCGAAGCCCCGGGCCCGCCGGGATTGACCAGTAGCGATCCGATCCGCTGGCCGCTGGCGGGCACGCGGATCACCGCCAGCTTGGCTTGCGCACCCCCGGGGTCGCGGTAGTCGACGGGGACCGCGACGGTAGCGCATCGCGCTCCGGCCGGAACGTCGCTGGTGCCGTTGAGAAACAGGTTGCAGCTGCCCCAGTTCTGCGGCGCGGGACTCGGGTTCTGGCCGGCGCCGGGCTCCGGCGCAGCACCGGCGAGCGGCAGGACCGAGGACTGCGACCCGAGCAGGAGTCCGAACGAGAGCAGCGCCGAGCTCCATGATCTCAGGCGCGACATGGCAGCTATCGTCGCAGCCGCGGATACCCGTGGCGGCTCGAAAGGATTACGCCTTGGTCTCGCTATCCCTTGGTCTCGCCATCCCCCGCGCCGAGTGTGAACTCAGGTCGAAAAATCAGTCAAAACATCGCCGCCAGTTCACATTCGGCGCGGGATTCAGCACTTCGCGCCGCGCGGGGGCGTGTCCCCGCCGATGAGGTATGCCGTCACGTAATTGTCGATGCAGCTGTCGCCCTGGAAGACGACGGTGTGCTGGGTCCCGTCGAAGGTGAGCAGCGAGCTGCGCAACTCCTTCGCCAGATCGACGCCGGCCTTGTAGGGCGTCGCCGGGTCGTGGGTGGTCGACACCACCACGGTGGGAGCCAGGTTGGGCACCGAGATGGTGTGGGGTGTGCTGGTGGGGGGTACCGGCCAGAACGCGCACGTGCCCAGCGGGGCGTCTCCCGTGAACTTTCCGTAGCTCATGAAGGGGGCGATCTCGCGAGCGCGACGGTCCTCCTCGATGACCTCGGCCCGGTTCTTGATCGGCGGCTGGTCGACGCAGTTGATCGCCACTCGCGCATCGGTGGCATTGGTGTAGTGACCGCGCGAGTCGCGCCGCATGTACATGTCTGCCAGAGCGAGCAGGGTGTCGCCGCGGTCGCTCTTGAGCTCGGTCAGGCCTTCGGTCAGGTGATGCCACAGCGTCGGCGAGTACAGCGCCATGATCGTTCCCACGATGGCGTCGCTGTAACTCAACCCCCGCGGATCCTTGGTGTGCGCAGGCCTGCCGATCATCGGGTCGTTCGGGTCGACCAGCGGGTCGACCAGGCTGTGGTAGACCTCGACGGCCTTGGCGGGGTCCGTGCCCAGCGGGCAGGTCGGCTTCTTCGCGCAGTCGGCGGCGTAGTCGTTGAACGCGTCCTGAAACCCCTTGGCCTGGCGCAGATCCGCCTCGATGGGGTCGGCGTTGGGGTCGACGGCGCCGTCGAGGATCATCGCCCGCACGTTCTCCGGATAAGCCTCGGCGTACGCCGAGCCGATCCGGGTGCCGTAGGAGTAACCGAGGTAGGTCAGCTTGTCGTCGCCCAGCGCCGCGCGGATGGCGTCCAGGTCCCTGGCGACGTTGACGGTCCCGACGTTCGCCAGGAAATTCAGGCCCATCTTGTCGACGCAGCGACCGACGAATTGTTTGGTCTCGTCCTGGATACGGGCCACGCCGGCCGGTGTGTAGTCGACATCCGGCTCGATGCGCAGTCGGTCGTTGTCGGCGTCGGAGTTGCACCAGACGGCCGGCCGCGAGGATCCCACCCCGCGCGGGTCGAACCCGACCAGGTCGAACCGCTGGCGTACCCGTTTGGGCAGCGACTGGACCACGCCCAGCGCGGCTTCGATGCCGGACTCGCCGGGGCCGCCGGGGTTGATCACCAGCGAACCGATCTTGTCCCCCGTCGCGGGGAAGCGAATCATGGCCAGCGTCGCGACGTCGCCGCCGAGATGGTCGTAGTCGACCGGCACCGCCAGCCTGCCGCACAGCGCGCCGCCGGGGAGTTTGACCGGCCCGCCCACCGTGCGGCACGGTGTCCACTCCACCGCCTGGCCCAGCTTCGGTCCCGCCAATACGGCGCGTCCGCCCACGACGCGCAGGCAGCCGGCGAGAAGAAGCGCCACGGCGGCGATCGTCGTCCAGATCAGCAACGTGCGCGCGATCTTTTCGCGGCGAGGCATGCTCATGCCCACCCATGCTGCCAGAGACAGGACACGGTGCCGGTCAGCGACGCCAGCCGGTGGGCGATCCCGCGGGGACGCAACATGGTGAGCCTCACACCGGCACGGCGGTGCGACTGCGCGCAAGAAGTGGCAGAATGTGCGAGGTCAGACGAACCCGGGGATCGCAGTTGCCACGAGGCACCATCCAGTGCCACGAACGACTGAGGCCACGAGGATCGACCCGACCACCACTGGGGACAGCGATGTCTGAACAGAACGTCTATGGCGCAACCCCTTCCGGGCCGGCGCGGCCGCTGGCCAAGATCCGCACCCACCACCTGCAGAAGATGAAGGCCGAAGGCCACAAGTGGGCCATGCTCACGGTCTACGACTACTCGACCGCCCGGGTTTTCGACGAGGCCGGCATCCCGGTGTTGCTGGTCGGCGACTCGGCCGCGAACGTGGTGTACGGATACGACACCACCGTGCCTGTCTCGATCGACGAGCTGATCCCGCTGGTGCGGGGCGTGGCCCGGGGAGCCCAGCACGCCCTGGTGGTCGCCGACCTGCCGTTCGGGAGCTACGAGGCGGGGCCGGCCGCGGCGCTGGCCGCGGCCACCCGCTTCATGAAGGAGGGCGGTGCGCACGCCGTCAAACTGGAGGGCGGCGAGCGGGTCGCCGAACAGATCGCGTGCCTGACCGCGGCGGGCATCCCGGTGATGGCGCACATCGGCTTCACGCCGCAAAGCGTCAACAGCCTCGGCGGGTTCCGGGTGCAGGGCCGCGGGGATGCCGCCGAACAGACCGTCGCTGACGCCATCGCCGTCGCCGAGGCGGGCGCGTTCTCGGTGGTGATGGAGATGGTGCCCGCGGAACTGGCCACCCAGATCACCGGCAAGCTGACCATCCCGACGATCGGGATCGGGGCCGGCCCCAACTGCGACGGCCAAGTCCTGGTCTGGCAGGACATGGCCGGGCTGAGCAGCGGCAGGACCGCGCGGTTCGTCAAACGCTTCGGCGACGTCGGGGCCGAGTTGCGACGCGCAGCAATGCAGTACGCGCACGAGGTGGCCGAGGGGACCTTCCCCGGCGATCAACACAGCTTCTGAGCAACCTTCGCGGGCGTCGCACCGCGGCAGGGGCGCCTGGAAGAACGTCTGCGGACTGGTCGCCTACCCGGCCGATGTCCCCGACCGTGGCTGCGGCGGGCCCGTGCCGAGCGATCCCCAGAGTATGGTTCCACCACCTGCCGGGCCCGGACGGCAGGCCCTTCCAGGACAACGAGATCCAGACGATCCACCGGTTGTACGGTCTGGCGTCGCACCTGCGCCCGTAGCCGCGCGCGCGGGAGGCCCACGGCCAGGATTCGCGGCTGCCACCCCGTCGGCTGCGTGTAAATTCAGCACCGTCCACGCCATACCCGATGGCGCCGCCACGCCCGCCACGGAGCCGAGATGCCTGCACAAGCGCCCAAAGCCTCGCGTTACCTGGAGGTGGAGCGCAAGTTCGACGTCGCCGACTCGGCGGTGTCGCCCTCCTTCGACGGGATCACCGCCGTGGCGCGCGTCGAGAAATCGCCGACTCAGTCGCTGGACGCCACCTACTTCGACACCCCTGCCCAGGGCCTGGCGCGCAACAAGATCACCCTGCGGCGCCGCACCGGGGGTTCCGACGCGGGCTGGCACCTGAAGTTGCCGACCGGGCCCGACGCCCGCACCGAGGTCCGCGTGCCACTGGAGTCCCCGAACGGCGAGGCCGGAAGGGAAGCCGTGCCGGGTGAGTTGCTCGACATCGTGCTGGCCATCGTGCGCGACCACCCCCTCGAACCGGTCGCGCGCATCTCCACCGAACGCGAGACCCAGGTGCTCTACGGCGCCGACGGCGCCCCCCTCGCGGAGTTCAGCAACGATCACGTCACCGCGTGGTCGATCGGCGCCGCACCTGCCGCGCAGCCTTCCGAACAAGAGTGGCGCGAATGGGAACTCGAACTCGTCACGACGAGCCGGGCCCCCGACGCCGAGCTGCTGACCCGGCTGGGCAATCGACTGCTCGACGCCGGCGCCGCACCCGCCGGCCACGCCTCCAAGCTGGCCCGGGTGCTCGGCCCGAGCGTGCAGCCCAACGACACCCGGCTGCCCGCCGACCCCGTCCACCGCGCGGTGGCCGAGCAGGTCGGCGCGCTGCTGGTGTGGGATCGGGCCGTCCGGGCCGACGGCGACGACGCCGTGCACCAGATGCGGGTGACCATCCGCAAGATCCGCAGCCTCCTCGGTGAGTCGGCGGAGTTCGCGTCGTCCGCCGACGCGTGGGTGCTCGGCGAGCTGCAGGAGCTCGGCAACGTGCTGGGCGGCGCCCGCGACGCCGAGGTGCTCGGTGCGCGGTACCGCCTGGCGCTGGACGCGCTGACGCCCGAACTGGTGCGCGGCGGGATCCGCACACGTCTGATCGACGGCGCCCACCGCCGCTATCAGGCCGGGTTGCGGCGATCCCTGGCCGCGATGCGATCGCCGCGCTACTTCCGCCTGCTCGACGCCCTGGACGCGGTGGTGGCCCATCCCCCTGCCCCCGCGGCCGGCCGGGCAGCCGCGGCGGTGACCATCGACGCGGCCTACCAGAAGGTGCGCAGGGCCGCCAAGACGGCCGCCCGGGCTCCCGAGGAGCATCGCGACGAAGCACTGCACCGGATCCGCAAGCGCGCCAAGCGGCTCCGCTACACCGGGGCCGCGACCGGCGCGGCGGAGGTGTCCGAGCGGGCGAAGGCGATCCAGACGCTGCTGGGCGAGCACCAGGACAGCGTGGTCAGCCGCGAACACCTGCTGGCGCAGGCCGACGCCGCGCATGCCGCCGGGGAGGACACCTTCACCTACGGCCTGCTCTACCAGCAGGAGACCGACCTGGCCAAGATGTGCGAGCGGCAGCTCGACGACGCGCTGCGTCAACTCGACAAGTCGGTGCGCAAAGCGCAACGCTGAGCCGCGCCGGCCGCGAAGGCGGGCGGACGAGTTGGCCTGTAAGCCGGATTCTGTTCCCTGCCGCCGCGGCGTGAGCCGCGGCGGCAGGGCGGCGACCATCCATCTGGACACACCGTCGCCGGGTGCCTCGAGCGGTCTACCCGCAGGCTCGGGCGAGCAACCCTCGAACGCCTGCGCGGCCGCACCTTACGGTGCGGCCTTCTTGACCTTGCTTCGGGTGGGGTTTGCCTAGCCACCCCGGTCACCCGGGATGCTGGTGCGCTCTTACCGCACCGTTTCACCCTTACCACCGCGAGGGTGGCGGTTTGTTTTCTGTGGCACTGTCCCGCGAGTCACCTCGGATTGCCGTTGGCAATCACCCTGCTCTGTGAAGTCCGGACTTTCCTCGAACCGCCTCGCGGCGATCCGCGGCCGCCCGGCCAACTCGTCCGCGACCAGTCACGGTACCCGCTGAGCCACGCCGGTGCCAGCAACCGCCGCCCGGCCTATGCGGCTTTCCGCAGAACCATCACGTTGTCGACCAGGGTCGCGGGCTGACCGTCGGGGCCGAGCGTTTCCCGCTCGACCTGCTCGGCCCGCAGCCGCGTCCAGGTAGCGTCCAGACCCAACGACGCCAGCACCTCCTCGATTCCGGGAAACCGGTGCAGGTGCTCTTTGGCCCAGGGTGGGGCTTCGCCGTGGTCCACGATCAGCAGCACCCCGCCGGGTGCGACGTGATCGGCCGCCCGCCGCAGCACCGCCTCGCGGTCCAGTCGCGCAGGCGAGTGCAGATATTGGGCCGACACCAGGTCAAACGTCCCGTCCGGGAAACTCTCGTTGAGGTCGTGGCATTCAACGTCAATGTATTCCTGCAGGTTTCGCTTGGCCGCCGCATCGGCGGCGCGCCGCAGCGCGGTCTCCGAGACGTCGACGGCCAGCACCCGCCAGCCGCGTTCGGCAAGCCACAGCGCGTCGGCGCCCTCGCCGCTGCCGAGATCCAGGGCCCGGCCCGGCGGCAGGTCGGCCGCCGCCGCGGCGAGTTGGGCATTGACGCGCCCGCTCCACGTCCTCCCGGACGAGCTGTAGCGCTCTTCCCAGAACTGGCGTGCGTCTTGGGCTCTGTCGTCGTTGTCGTGTGAGTGGGCCATACCGCGAGCATGCCATTGCCCACGGGGCCGCGTGGTGCCACGCTGACCGGATGACAGAAGCCAACGGATTCGTCGACCAGACGGCGAAGGGTCTGGCGGAGCCGCAGCCGACGTACAAGGCGCTGCGCGAGTTATTAGCAGGCGGCCGACACCGCACGCAACTGCCCCGAGGGCGCGATCACGATAAGTCAGCCGCTGCCCCCGGTTTCGGTGTGAACCCAGGGCGGTGATCTTCGGCGTGTCGCCGCCCCGGTTTCACTTTCAACGCCTCGCGCGACCGGCTACAGGTAGGCCGTCTGGTTGACCAGACGCACCGTAGATCCTCCGTCGGAGTAGAACTCGGCGATGCTCAACGACGCGAGATCAAGGTGCAGTCGGTACAGGATTCCGGGCCCCGCATCCAGCGCGAGCCGCAGCAGCATCTTGATCGGCGTCACGTGCGAGACGACCAGCACGGTGTCCCCTTCGTGCGCGGCGACAAGGCGTTCGCGCACCCGTGCCGCCCGCTCGAGCACGGCCTCGAAATTCTCACCGCCGGGCGGACAGGCACCGGCGTCTTGCAGCCACCGGCGATGCAGAGCCGAATCACGCTGCGCCGCTTCAGAGAACGTCAATCCCTCCCAGTCCCCGAAATCGGTTTCGACGAGGTCGTCGTCGACGGTCACATCCAGGGCCAGCTCCTTGGCCGCCGCCGACGCGGTGTCGTACGCGCGCTGCAGCGGCGAGGAAAACACCGCCGCGATCCCGCCGCGTTGCGCCAGGTACCGTGCGGCGGCGCCGGCCTGCCGCCGGCCCACCTCGGTCAACGCGGGGTTACCGCGGCCCGAATAGCGGCGCTGCGCCGAGAGTTCGGTCTGACCGTGCCTCAGCAGCAGTAACCTGGTCGGCACGCCGCGCGTGCCGGTCCATCGCGGTGCGCTCGCGGCCTGGGCCGCAGCGGTTTTCGCCGGATCGGCGGTTCTCGCCGGATCGGCGCACGGCAGGTCGGCGACCGGCGGGTCCGACGCCCCGTCCATCGCCTCGTTGGCCAATCGGTCGGCGTGCGCGTTGCGCTCCCGCGGGATCCAGCTGTAACGGACCCGGTCGAACCGCGACGCCAGCGCGCGCGCCTCCGCGTGCAGTTCCTTGAGGTCGGGGTGCTTGACCTTCCACCGCCCCGACATCTGCTCCACCAGCAGTTTGGAGTCCAGGAAGACCGCGGCCTCGGTGGCACCCAGTTCCAGGGCGCCCGCCAAACCCGCAATCAGGCCCCGGTACTCGGCGACGTTGTTGGTCGCCCGGCCGATCGCGCGTTTGGCCTCGGCCAGCACGGTGGAACGGTCCGCGCTGTACACCACCGCGCCGTATCCGGCCGGACCGGGGTTGCCGCGCGACCCGCCGTCGGCTTCGATGACGACCTTCACTGCTCGACGCCCTTGACCCGCAGCAGGATCGCACCGCACTCCGGGCAGCGCATCAACTCGTCCTCGGGAGCGGCGGTGATGCGCGACATCTCCCCGCGGTCGATCTCGAGGCGGCAGGCGCCGCAGCGGCGGCCGAGCAGCGGCCCGGCGCCCGGCCCGCCCCCGGCGCGCTGCCGCTCGTAGAGGTCGGACAGCGCGGGGTCCAGCGCCGCGGTCAGCTGCTCGCGCCGCGACACATGAACCCGGCGGGCCTCGGCGATCTCAGTGCGAGCGGTGGCGAGGGCCTGCTCGGCGCCCGCCAACTCGGCGTGCAGCGCATCCGCCGCGGTCGTCTCGGTGTCCAGCTGAGCCTGCAACTCCTCGCGTTGCTCCATCGCCTCCAGCAGCGAATCTTCCAGGCTCGCCTGCCGGCGTTCCAGCATCTCGAGTTCATGCTGGATGTCGGACAGCTGCTTGGCGTCCGTGGCACCCGAGGCCAGCAGCGAGCGGTCGCGGTTCTCGCGCTGTCGCACCGATTCGACCTCCGCTTCGAGCCGGGTCACCCGCGCGTCCACGTCGTGCAGCGCGATCGCGACGGCGGCGGCCCGGTCCCGCGCGGCGTCGCGTTCGCTTCGCATCCGGTCGCATTCCGCCTGCTGGGGCAGGTGGCCGGACCGGTGCGCGAGCCGGGACAGTTCGGCGTCCAGCTGCGACAATTCGAGCAGCGAGAGCTGCTGCGTCACTTCGGCTTTCATGGCTGATCCCTCCCGGCCTCGTCGCCAAGATGCCCCATGTTCCAGGGGTCGGTGCGAATGCCGCACACCCGCACCTGCAACGCGGCCCCGAACCGGGTTCGCAACAGGCCGGCGGCCTGGTCACACCAGGGGAATTCGCTGGCCCAGTGCGACACGTCGATCAGGGCCACGTCCGAGGCCCGGCGGTGCTCGTCGGACGGATGGTGCCGCAGGTCGGCCGTGACGTAGGCCTGAACTCCGGCGGCCGCCACGGCGGCCAGGAGCGAGTCCCCGGCGCCGCCGCAGACGGCCACGCGCGACACGGCCATGTCGGGGTCACCCGCGGCGCGTACGCCCCAGGTGGTCTGCGGCAACGCGTCGCCGACCCGAGATACAAAGTGACGCAGCGACTCCGGCTCCGGTAGCGTGCCCACACGGCCCAGCCCGGCGTCGCCCGGCGCGGGCTGCAGGGCGAAGATGTCGAAGGCCGGCTCCTCGTAGGGGTGGGCGGCGCGCATCGCCGCGCCCACCCCGGCCCGCAGCCGCGCGGGGGCGATGAACTCGATCCGGTCTTCGGCGACCCGCTCGACGGCGCCGATGCTGCCGATCGCGGGCGAGGCGCCCTCGTGCGGCAGGAACTGCCCGATGCCGCCGACGCTCCAGCTGCAGTGCGAATAGTCGCCGATGTGACCCGCGCCGGCATCGAACACGGCGGCCTGCACCGCCTCGGCGTTCTCCCGCGGCACGTAGACGATCCACTTGTCCAGATCGGCGTGAACCGCCACCGGCTCGAGCACGGCTTCGACGGTCATGCCCAGGGCGCAGGCCAGCGCGTCGGACACCCCCGGCGACGCCGAGTCGGCGTTGGTGTGGGCGGTGAACAGGGAACGCCCGGTCCGGATCAGGCGGTGCACCAGCGCACCCTTGGGCGTACTGGCCGCCACCGTGTCGACCCCGCGCAGCAGCAGCGGGTGATGCGCCAGCAGCAGCCCGCCGGCGGGTACCTCGTCGACGACAGCGGGCGTGGCATCCACCGCGACGGTCACCGATGTCAGCGTGTCGTCGGGGTCACCGCACACCAGCCCCACCGAATCCCACGATTGGGCCAGGCGTGGCGGGTAGGCCTCGTCGAGCACGTCGATGACGTGGGACAGTCGTACGCTCACCGATAATCCCCGTTCGTCGTCGCCTCCGAGATGGCCTGGACCAGCAGCGGCCACTCGCGGCGCACCGCCGCCCGCAGGTAGCGCTCGTCCAAGCCGACGAATGTATCACAGCGGCGGATGGCAATCCCCTTGCCTCTCAACGCTTCTCGTATCCAGACACCATCCGGGTGCCGGAACAGGACGAACGGCCCCCGGCCGGGGAGCACCTGGGCACCCACCGCTTTCAGACCGGCGGCCATGTCGGCGCGGCACCCCGCCAGCCGCACCGCCTGCGCCTCCGCGTCGGCGACCGCCGTCGGATCACAGCAGGCCGCGATCGCGGTCAGCTGCAAAGTTCCCACCGGCCAGTGTGCCCGCTGCGCGCTCAGCCGCGCCAACAGCCCCGGCGCGCCGAGCGCGTAGCCCACCCGCAACCCGGCCAGCGCCCACGTCTTGGTCAGGCTGCGCAGCACCAGCACGTCGGGCAGCGATTCGCCGGCCAGCGACTCCGGCTCACCGGGCACCGCGTCGGCGAACGCCTCGTCGACCACCAGGATCCGCCCGGGCCGGCGCCAGGCCAGCAGCTGCTCGCGGGTGTGCAGCACCGAGGTCGGGTTGGTGGGATTGCCCACCACGACCAGGTCGGCGTCCTCCGGTGGCCGCACGCCGACCAGGGTGAACGGCGGCTCGAGCACGACGTGGTGCACCGGCACCCCGGCCGCGGTCAAGGCCGCCGCCGGCTCGGTGAACGAGGGCGCCACGACCACCGCGCAGGCCGGACGCAGGTTGCTCAACAGCGCGAAGGCCTCCGCCGCACCGGCCAGCGGCAGGACCTCGTCGCGGGCGCGGCCGTGCCGGCGGGCCACCGCGTCCTGCGCGCGGTGCACGTCGTCGGAGCCGGGGTACCGGGCCAGGTCGTCCAGCCGCTGAGCCAGCCGCCGCACCAGCCACTGCGGCGGCCGCGCGCCGCGGACGTTCACGGCGAAATCGAGCATCCCGGGAGCGACGGCCTCATCACCGTGGTAGCGCGCCGCCGCAGGCGTGCTCGGCTGCAGACTCGCCATCCGTGAAACACTAGTGGTCCGTCGTGGCAGGCCGCAGCAACGTCGGGGACAACCGGAATCAGGGACAATGGTCGGGTGACTCGCAGCATGGTGATGGCGCAGCTGGTGATCTTCGACCTCGACGGCACGCTGACCGATTCCGCGGAGGGGATCGCGGCCAGCTTCCGGCACGCCCTGGAACGGGTCGGCGCCGCAGTGCCCGACGGTGACCTGGCCGCCCGGCTCGTCGGCCCGCCGATGCACGCCACGCTGCGCACGCTGGGCCTCGGCGAGGACACCGAGGAGGCGATCGCTGCCTACTACAGCGACTACGCCGCGCGGGGCTGGGCGATGAACAGCCTGTTCGACGGCATCGAACCGCTGCTGGCCGATCTGCGCGCGGCCGGCGTCCGGCTGGCCGTGGCCACTTCCAAGGCCGAGCCGACGGCCCGGCGCATCCTCGCCCACTTCGGGCTCGACGAGTACTTCGAGGTGATCGCGGGAGCCAGCACGGACGGTTCGCGCAGCACCAAGGCCGACGTCCTGGCCCACGCGCTGGCGCAGCTGGCGCCGCTGCCCGAGCGCGTGCTGATGGTGGGCGACCGTAGCCACGACGTCGCCGGCGCCGCCGACCACGGCATCGACACCGTGGTGGTGGGCTGGGGCTACGGGCAGTCCGACTTCCCTGGCGGGTTGGGCGAGGGTGCCACGCACGCGGCGACGGTGGCCGAGCTGCGGAGGGTGCTGGGTGTCTGACCGCGAGCCGCTGCACGTCACGTTCGTCTGTACCGGCAACATCTGCCGCTCGGTGATGGCCGACAAGATGTTCGCCGACCAGCTGCGGCGCCGCGGCCTGGGCGAGGAGGTGCGGGTGAGCAGCGCGGGCACCGGCGACTGGCACGTCGGCAGCAGTGCCGACCCGCGGGCGGCCCGCGTCCTGCGCGATCACGGCATCCCCACCGACCACCGCGCCGCCCAGGTCGGCCCCGAACACTTGGCGGCCGATCTGGTGGTGGCCATGAGCCGCAACCATCTGCGGATGCTCCAACACCTGGGCGTGGAGCCGCAGCGGCTGCGGATGCTGCGATCATTCGACCCGCGATCGGGCGCTCACACGCCCGACGTCGAGGACCCTTACTACGGCGATCACGAGGACTTCGAGGCCGTCTACACCGTCATCGAGGCCGCCCTGCCCGGCCTGCACGCCTGGGTCGACGACCGGCTCGCGCGGAACGGACCGGGCTGATGCCTCGTGTGGCGCGGGGCCTGGCGTTCCTGCTGCGGCCGGGCTGGATAGCGCTGGCCCTGGTGGTCATCGCCTTCACCTACCTGTGCTTCACCGTGCTCGCGCCGTGGCAGCTGGGAAAGAACAGCAGGACCACGCGGGAGAACCACCAGATCGAGCAGTCCCTCAACACCGCCCCGGTGCCTGTGACAACACTGCTGCCGCATCAGGATTCGTCGGCACCCGACGCGCAGTGGCGCGGGGTGACGGCGACCGGGCACTATCTGGCCGACGTTCGGGTGCTGGCCCGGCTGCGCGTCGTCGAGGGCGATCCGGCGTTCGAGGTGCTCGCACCGTTCGCCGTCGACGACGGGCCCACCGTCCTGGTCGACCGCGGCTACGTGCGACCCGAGCAGGGCTCGCACGTGCCCCCGATCCCCCCGGCACCGCAGCAGACCGTGACCATCACGGCACGCCTTCGCGACTCCGAACCGGTCGCCCGGGACAAGGCGCCGTTCGTCAAAGACGGCTTCGAGCAAGTGTATTCGATCAACACCGAGCAGGTCGCCACACTGACCGGGGTCACGCTGGCCGGGTCGTACCTGCAGCTGGTCGAGGACCAGCCCGGCGGGCTCGGCGTCGTCGGCATTCCACATCTGGATGCCGGGCCGTTCCTGTCCTACGGCATCCAGTGGATCTCGTTCGGCATCCTCGCGCCGATCGGTCTGGGCTACTTCGTCTACGCCGAGCTGCGGGCCCGCCGCCGGGAAAGGCAGCAACAGACGCCGCCGGCCGGCGCGGCACCACCGCCCCCGCAGACCGTCGAGGAGAAACTCGCCGACCGCTACGGCCGTCGGCGGTAGGCCAACGCCGCGGCGAGGGCTGCCGCGGCCGCCTGCAGCACCGACGACAGCGCCACCGCGCGGCGCAGGTCGGCCACGCCGGGCTCCCGGCCGTCTCCGAGAGAGGGCCGCACCTCCAGCTCGTGCCGATACCGGGTGGGCCCGCCGAGCCGCACGCCCAGCGCCCCGGCGAAGGCCGCCTCGACCACGCCGGCGTTGGGGCTGGGGTGGGCGGCGGCGTCGCGGCGCCATGCCCGCGCCGCACCCGACGGCGATCCGCCCACCAGCGGCGCGCACGCCACCACCAGAGCGGCGGTCACCCGCGCCGCGCCATAGTTCGCCGCATCGTCCAATCGCGCTGCGGCCCAACCGAACCGGGAGTAACGCGACGAGCGGTAGCCGATCATCGAATCCAGGGTGTTGACGGCCCGGTAGGCCAGCACCGCGGGCGCGCCGCCCGCCGCCGCCCACAGCAGCGGGGCGACCGCGGCGTCGGAAGTGTTCTCGGCGACCGACTCGAGCGCCGCGCGCGTCAGGCCCGCCACATCCAACGCGGCCGGGTCGCGCCCGCAGAGCGCCGGCAACAGCGCCCGCGCGGCGTCGACGTCGCCGCGATCCAGCAGCCCCGACATGTGCAGGCCGGTGCGCGTCAGCGATGTTCCCCCCAGGGCCACCCAGGTGGCCGCCGCGGTGGTCGCGATCGCCCCGGCCCGGCCGCCGCGGTCGCCGGCCCGGCCCGCGGCCGCGCCCAGCGCGCTCACCGCGGCGAGCAGCACGCCCACGTGAGCTGCCCCCGCAACCCTGCTGTCGCGGTAGCTCACCCGCTCCAACCGGGCCGCGGCTCCGCCGAACAGGGCAACGGGATGACCGCGCTTCGGGTCGCCCAGGACGACGTCGGCCAGATAGCCGGCCAGCACGCCGGAACTGCGGGTAATCCGCATGTGGCGAGGGTTTCTGCCGTTAGCCAACCAACGGGTTCCTCACCACGACTGCGGAGCCGAACCTGCCGAAATCACGGTCAGCGGACCATAATTCGCGCACGCCGTGCCCCGCGCACAATGCCGCTATGTGCGCGTCGTGCACCATCGAGCCGATGACCTTCCCGGCAGCGAGCATCGTCTTGAGCCGTTGCCAGTAGCCCGCGGGCTCGCCGAGCACGGACAGGGAAGGCGATTCCAGCCACGCATCGACTTGTGCGATGGCTTGACTCTGCGAACTCGGCGGGCTGTAGATCTTCGGGTGTGTGCTTATCGCGAAGAATTCGTGCAGGCATGGCCAGGGAACCGCCCATGCGGATTTGCCTTCGGCAAGGGTCTTGATACGTGCGGACGCGGCCGAGTGAAACTCGGAGTCCCTCCGATGGGCATAGACCAAGATATTGGTGTCGACGGCGATCATGCCGGGTTGGCGTAGATCTCGTCGCGGATTTTCTCCCACGAGGCGCCGCGGAACGCCGGCTGCAAGCCCTGCCCGTCGACGCTGGCGTCGGTGAGTACGAAAGACTCGGCACCGGAGCGCTGCTTGATCACCGCGCGCAGGCCGCTCTCGATCAACTCCCGCAACGTCGTCTGCTCCCGGCGGGCGAGTTGTTGCGCCTCGCGTAACAGCTCGTCCGGGAGATTCACGGTGGTCTTCATATGGCTGACCTTATCAGTTCAGCCATACAGCCATATCCCGTCGGGCACCGGGGCCGCTCAGCGAACGGTGGCGAAGAACGCGCGGACGTCGTCGACGAACAGCTCCGGCTGTTCGAACGCGGCGAAATGCCCGCCGCGCGGCATGGCCGTCCAGTGCGTGATGTTGTAGACGGGTTCGCACCAGGACCGCGGCGGCTTCAACAGCTCACCAGGGAAAGCCGCGACGCCCGTGGGCAATTCGACACGATCCAGGTTGCCCCAGGACCGGAAACTCTCCCAGTACAGACGGGCCGAGGAGGCGGCCGTGCCGGTCACCCAGTACACCATGACGTTGTCCAGCAGCTCGTCTCGCGTCAGCACGTTCTCCGGGTTGCCGTCGCAATCCATCCAGGCCCAGAACTTCTCCACGATCCACGCCAGCTGGCCTACCGGCGAATCGAGGAGCCCATAGCCCAGCGTCTGCGGCCGGGTGGACTGCTGCGTGGAGTAGCCGGTGCCCCACTTGCGGTGCTCGGCCAGCGCGGCCAGGGCCCGCCGCTCCTCTTCGGTGGGGTTCTCCAGCGCCGCGGCGGTCGGCCGCCCGATCGGCATGTTGAGGTGGATGGCGGCGCAGCGGCCGCGATTCCGGCCGATCTGGGTGGTGACGGCCGCGCCCCAGTCGCCCCCCTGCGCGCCGTACCGCTGGTAGCCGAGGCGGCCCATCAGCGTCTCCCACGCCTGCGCGATCCGCTCGACGCCCCACCCGGTGCTGCTGGGTTTCCCGGAGAATCCGTAACCCGGAAGCGACGGGCACACCACGTGAAACGCGTCCTCGGCGCGCCCGGACGCCGGGTTGGTCAACGGCCCGATCACCTTCTGGAACTCCACGACCGAGCCGGGCCAGCCGTGGGTGATCAGCAGCGGGAACGCGTCCTCGTGCAACGAGCGCTGATGGATGAAATGGATGCCCAGGCCGTCGATCTCGGTGGTGAACTGCTCGAAGCGGTTCAGCGCGGCCTCGCGGGAGCGCCAGTCGTATCCGTCGGCCCAGTAACCGGCCAGCGCCCGGGTGTAATCCAACGGGATGCCCTGGCTCCAGTCGTGCACACATTCGCCCTCGGGCCAGCGGGTGCGCGCCAGGCGCGTGCGCAGGTCCTGCAGGACATCGTCGGAAATGTCGATGCGGAACGGTTGCACGGCCTCACCGCCCCTCGTCATCGTCGCATCGCGCTGGTGGGCGCGGACGGTAT